>JAKQWJ010000175.1 GCA_029562045.1 Spirochaetota bacterium
ATGTTCATGTTCTGCACCGCCTGCCCCGAGGCGCCCTTCACCAGGTTGTCCACCACCGAGAAGAGGATGATCCGGCGCCCCTCCAGGTGCCGCCCGATGTCGCAGCGGTTGGTGCCCCGCACGTCCCGGGTTTCGGGGATAACCGGCCCCCGGAGCTCCACCCAGGGCCTCTTCCCGTAGGCGGCGGAGAGGATCCCGTCGATCTCCGCCGGGTCGGTGTCCCGGGTCAGTTCCGCCACGGTGGTCACCGCCATCCCCTGCTTCAGCGGCACCAGGTGGGGGGTGAACAGGACATCCAGGCCCCCCGCCGCCCGGTCCAGCTCCTGCTGGATTTCCGCGCGGTGGCGGTGGGTCTTTCCCGGGGAGTAGGCGTTGGTGTTCTCCGACCTCTCGCAGAAGAGATTGTTGATCTTGGCGCTCCGGCCGGCCCCGGAGATACCCGACAGGGCGTTCACCACCACGGTCCCCCCGATGAGGCCCGCCCGGGCCAGGGGAAGGAGGGGCAGCAGGGTGGCGGTGGGGTAGCAGCCGGGGTTGGCGATGAGGTCCGCCCCGGCGACGGCCTCCGGGTCCCAGTCCGCCAGGCCGTACACCGCCTTCGCCAGAAGGTCTGGCCGGGGCGGTTTTTCGCTGTAGGCCTTCTCGAAGACCAGGGGGTCCTTGATCCGGAAGTCCGCCGAGAGGTCGATCACCACGGAGGTCCCGAAAAAGGGAGCGCAGACCGTGGCTGAGGCCAGATGGGGGAGGGCGGCGAAGACCACGTCGGGCTTCGCCGCCGCGGCCTCCTCCACCGTGGCGAGCTTCCCGCCGCAGAGGCGGGTTTTTTCTTCTATAAAGCGGGACAGCCCCCGGTCGAAGACCGTCAGCGGGGTCCCCGCCTGGGAGCCGGAGGCGGGGATGATCTCCGTCACGTCTCTGTGCCGGGCCAGGAGCCGAAGAAGAACCATGCCGGTGTAGCCGGTGGCGCCCAGTATCGCAGCTTTCACGTCAATCCTCCAGATCGGGAAACTTTTCCCGCAGTTTTCTTTTCATGTCCCCGGGGCCTACCCCCTCCCGGAGGACCATCAGTACCGTGTCGTCCCCGGCGATGGTCCCCAGGATCTCCGTCAGACTCAGCCGGTCCAGGGCCAGGGCGACGCTGTTGGCGTGGCCCGTCAGGGTGCGGACCACGCCGATGTTGGCGGAGAACTCCAGCGACACGAAGCCCCGCAGGAAGTCCTGGATGTAGTTGCCTTCCAGTTCCCGGCGGCTTTCCTCGCCGGGGAGGGTGTAGTGGTAGCCCCCGGGCCCCTCGGAGACCTTGCGGACCTTCAGGTGCCGCAGGTCCCGGGACAGGGTGGCCTGGGTGACGGAAAAGCCCATTCCCGTCAGATGCTCCAGCAGGGCATCCTGGCTGGTTATGCGGTTGCTCTGGATTATCTGCTCGATGGCCCGGTGCCGGTTGTGCCGCCCCTTCACGCCCCTTCCTTTGGTTGCATATTTATGCCGATTGCTGAATAAATATTACCGGATGTCCCGGGTTTGGGCAAGGGGTCCGGGGAGGTTTTTTCCGGCGGCCGGGGGAGGTTTTTCGGGGGGCCGGGAAGCCGGGGAGGGCCCGCCGCGAGGCGGGCGGCGGGGCGGGGGGCGGGCCGCCGCGGGGCGGGCTCCGGCCCTTCCGGCCCCCATTCCCGGTGAAGCGCCCCGGGGGCCTCACACCAGCTCCAGGGCCCCCTCGTAGAGCCCGTCGTATCCGGGCATGTCCACCTGAGCCAGCAGTATATCACCGTCCGAGGGGAAGGAGATCGCCTTGGAGAGAAGCTCGTCGCCGCCCCAGACCGCCGTGGCCACCCCCCAGGGGGGAAGGCGCAGCTCCAGGTCCGGGCCCCGGGAGAAGCGGAAAAGGACCCGGCAGCCCTCCCCCGCCGCGGGCGGGGAGGCGGGTTTTCCGCCCCGGGGGGTGCCGTCGCCGGGGGGCTCCCCTCCCCCGCCCGTCGGGGGCGCGCCGTTGACGGCGGCGCCGGGCGCGCCCGCGGGCCGGATGGTCAGGGGGACCAGCCGCCCCCCGGGGGCGGCGAAAGCCTCCCCCGCCCGGGTCCAGCCCAGCCGGGAGGCGACCCAGAGCCCGTAGAGCCGAAGCTCCGTCTCCCCCGCTCCGGACAGGAGGATTTCCTCCACCTCCGGCAGGGCCGCCAGGGGGCCGGGAAAATCGAAGGCCTGGGCGGTGAGGCCCCGCAGGGGGGCCAGCCTCTCCCAGGCCAGGTCCGCGGTGGGAACGCCCTGGCCCAGGAGTTCGATCTTCACCGCCATGAGGTAGTCGTCGAAGGAGAGGCCCCCCGGGCGGACCTGGCAGGCCCCGTCGATGATGAACTTGTCCGCCTGTTCCCGGGTGTGGCGCAGCACCTGCCGGCGGCCGGCGAGGCCGGTCATCCAGAGCACATGGACGGGGATGTCCCGGATCAGAAAGGCGGACCAGGACCCGGGGGCGGTCCCGGCCCCGTCCTCCCCGGCGGAGATGTGGATCTCCTGGAAGCAGACCCCCTTGTCCTCCCGGTCGGGGAGGCAGCGGGCGTTGACGAAGACCTCCGTGGGGCCGGGGGTGTCCAGGGTGATGTGGATGACCCGGGCGGCCCGCCTTCCCAGCAGCCGCCCCAGGAGCCTTTCTTCGGTTTCCGCCACCCCCTCGCCGGTCCCCACCACCACCAGGTTGAAGAGGCTGGTCCGGGTCTCCGCCTGGGACTGGGACCGCTCCAGGATGTGCAGTTCCCGCTCGATGCCGGCGGGGTCGAACAGGGCTTTCACAGTTTTCTCCATCGATGACCCTCCCTCTGGGTGAGGAACTTCGTCTCCTCCGGGCCGGCGCTGCCGGGGACGTAGGGATAGGGCCGGGCGTCGCTCTCCTCCCAGCCCTCCAGTATCCGGGTGATGAAGGCCCAGGAGGCCTCGATCTCGTCCCGCCGGGTGTACAGGGTGGCGTCCCCCAGGAGGGCGTCCAGAATCAGTCTTTCGTAGGCCTCCGGCGGGGACTCGCCGAAGGCCGATCCGTAGGCGAAGTTCATGTTCACCGGCCGGCTGTCGGTGGAGTAGCCGGGGATCTTGGCGTTCATGTTCAGGGTTATCCCTTCGTCGGGCTGGATCCGGATGATCAGGGTGTTCCGGTCCGCCTGGTGGCCGCTGCGGGAAAAGAGCCGCAGGGGGGGCTCCTTGAACTGGACCGCGATTTCGCTGACCCGGCGGGAAAGCCTCTTCCCCGTCCGGATAAGGAATGGGACCCCGGACCAGCGCCAGGTGTCCAGGAAGAGTTTCAGGGCCACGAAGGTCTCGGTCCGGGAGTCCGGCGCCACCCCCGGCTCCTCCAGGTAGCCCGGGGTGGCCTTCCCGTCCATGTAGCCCGCGGAGTACTGCCCCCGGATGGTGACGTGGGAGGTGTCCCGCCGGGACATGGGCCTGAGGGACTTGAGGATTTTGACCTTCTCCGACCGGATGGAGTCCGGGTCCAGATCGTTGGGGGGCTCCATGGCGGTGAGGCAGAGGAGCTGGAACAGGTGGTTCTGCACCATGTCCCGCAG
>JAKQWJ010000012.1 GCA_029562045.1 Spirochaetota bacterium
CGCGAGCCGCGGCATACAGGACCAGGAAAGCCAGGGGAAGCATGGGCAGAAAGGCCAGAAAGCCCGTGGCGGTCCCCCGAAAAGAGATCCTTCCCAGGCCGAAAACCGCCGGGTCCCGGCCGCTTCCCCGGAGGATCAGGAAAAGGACCAGCCCCATCTGCCCCAGACCGAAAACCATCGCGCCGAGGAGCCGTCGGGGGTCGTTGAACTCCCCTCCCGTCGGCCGATGGGGGGAAAAAAGGAGGGGGAGGAAAAAAATGGCGAGGCCGATAATTATCTCTTTACATGCCCGTGATCTATCGATTATATTCATGGGAGAATCAAATGTTGGGCGCTCCATGAAATCCGATTGTAAAGGCTGAAAGTCCGGGTAGCAAGGGGCGCAAGGAGGCCCGGTCTCCATGCTCGTTTTTCTTGTCGTTGCGGCTCTGGTCTTTCTCGTTCTCGCTCTGCTGATTCAGCGGGGAGGAGGCTTGGGGTTCCCCTGGGTGGAGTTCTACCTCCGGGGGAAGGAGTCGGGCTTCACCTTCAGGGAAATCAATCTTCTCCGCCAGGTGGCGGTGGAGAACCATCTGAAAAACCCCGCGTCGCTTTTCTGGTCCGAGAGGCAGCTGGACCGTTCCATCCGCGGCACCATGATCCGAATGCGGGCGAAAGGCACCGTCGAGGAACCGAAATCGGTGGAGTTTCTCGGGAAGCTGTTCGATTTCCGCAAAAAGGTGGAATTCAACCAGCCGAAATACCGGATCGGGATCCGCTCTTCCCGGGACATGGTTCCGGGGCAGAGAATCAGGATTCCCCTGGACGGGGTGGGCGTTTTCGATTCCCAGGTGGTGGAAAACATGCGCAAGTATATGGCCGTTTCCCACCCCACGGGGAGCAAACCCCTTCCCCCCGGCTTCTCCTGGGAGGGGCAAAAAATCCAGGTTTTTTTCTGGCGTCAGGAGGACGCGGGGTACACCTTTGAGAGCAAGGTCATCGGGGACTACATGGACAAGCAGTACCCCATACTGCATATCGCCCATTCGGAGGGCCTGTTGCGAAACCAGAAAAGAGGGTCCGTCCGGGCGGAGATTTCCAGCCCAGCCAATCTCTACCCTTTGAAAACCATAGACCAGGCCAACGAGGTGGTGGAGACCTCCTCGGGGTACAAGGGAAGGATGCTGGACCTCTCGGAGGACGGCTTCGCCGTTATTGTGGGAGGCCGGGCGAAGGCGGGGCTTCCGCTGAAGATCCAGTTCAAGCTGGCGGGCGCGGTGGTGATCATGTGCGGGATCGTCAAAGGGGTCAGTTTCAACCAGAAAAACAATCAGTCCATCCTGCATGTCCAGGCCGTCAAACCCGGGGACACCACGAGAATCAATATTCTCACCTACGTCTACGGCATCTTCCGGGAAGACGCCGAAAAGACCCCGAAGCCCGGCCAGCCCCCCCGACCGGCCAGGCCCCCGGAGCGGGGGGAGCCGGAGAAAAAAACGGCCCCGGCGGAAGATTTTTCGATGGGCGACTGATCCCGCCGGCAAAGGAAAGCGGAGTATTTTTTTTCCCCGTAAGAAGGCCGGAGGCCCGATGTGTCGTCTCTGGCCAATCCCCTGGTCGCCGCCTGTCTGGGCGCGGCGGCGGGACTGTATCTCCCCGGGGCTTCGCCTCTTCCGGGGTTCACCGCCGTTCTCCTCCGGGGCTGCGCTTTTCTCGCCGCCGCAGTGGGGCTGACCCTTCTGGGGTTTCCCCCCGCCCGGAACGGGGAGAAACCCGGGGGGGAGGCTTCCCGGCGCCCCCGGGGGGCATGGGTCGTCATCGCCGCAGCGGGGCTTTTTTCCGGGACTGCGGTGGGGCGGGGTCTGGAGCTTCGGGAGGCCTCCCGGTTCTTTGGTCTGCCGCCGGAGGCGGTGGTCCGGGTGGAAGGCCGGATCCTGGAGGACTCCCGGCCCCGGCGGGGCGGCGGCCGCGCGGCCAGGCTGCGGGCCCTGCGCTGTTTCGACCGGCGGGGGAACGAGGCCGGGGCCTCCACTGACCTTCCGGTTTTCTTTCCCGCAGGCCCCCCTCTTTTCTGGGGGGACCGGGTGGTCCTGGAGGGCCGCCTGGCCAGGGGGCGGGACGGGAAGCCTGTTTTTTTCGTTTCGGCGGGCGAGGGACTCCGCCCGCAGCGGAGAAACCGGTTCTTCGCCATCCGGGCCGGGATCCTTCTCCGGGCGCGGGAGCGCATCGGCGGCATCCGGGAGGACTGGGCTGCCCTTTTTGCGGCTCTTTTTCTGGGGCTTCAGGACGATCTGGACCCGGCGGTTTCCGAGTCTTTCCGCCGGGCCGGGGTGGTCCATATCCTGGCCCTGTCGGGGATGCATCTGGGGATCCTTGTGGTTCTGGTCCGGCTCGTCCTGCGCCCCTTCGCCGCCGGAGTCCTGGGGACCCTTCTCTGCGCCGGGGCGGTGGGCTTGTACACCTTCGTCGCCGGACCCCGGCCCTCTCTGCTTCGGGCGGCGGCGATGTACCTCCTCCACGAGGGGCTGTGCCGGGCGGGACGGCGGCCGGAAACCGCCGCCCTCCTGGCCTTCAGCTTTCTGGCGTCCTGCCTCCTTACCCCGGAAGACCTCCATTCCTCCTCCTTCATCCTTTCCTACCTGGCCATGGGAGGGATACTGATTTTCTCCCGGCGGCTGAAGCGATTCCTGTATCCGCTGATCCCCGACCCCCTGGGCTCCGCCGTGGCCATGTCCCTGGCGGCCCAGCTCGTCACGGCGCCCTACCTCCTTGCGGCCTTCGGATCCCTGCAGCCGGCGGCGGTGCCGGCTTCGGTTCTGTTGGGGCCCCTGACGGCGGCCTTTCTGTGGCTGGGGGTTCCCGGTTTTCTTCTCGCGGGAGTGTCCACCTCCGCCGAGGCCGCGGTCCAGGGCCTACTCTTCCCGATGCAATATCTTTATACTGCCATCGTGGCGACGGCGGACTTCTTTTCCCGGTTCCCCCCCTGGGGAGGCGGATGATTCCCTACGATTCCCCGAAGATGCTGGCGGACTTCCTGTCCCGGAGGGGGCTGGCCCTGAAGAAGAGGTTCGGTCAGAACTTCCTGGTGAATCCGGGGGTGCGGGAGCGGATCCTGCGGTGTCTGGCGCCGGCGGCGGGGGACCTGATCTGGGAAATCGGCCCCGGTCTGGGCTGCATGACCCGCCCCCTTCTGGAATCCGGCGCCCGTCTGCGGGTGTTCGAGATCGACCGGGGCTTCATGGAGATCCTCCGGGAAGAGTTCGGCGGCCGGGACGGTTTCACCCTCACTGGAGGGGATGTCCTGGCCACATGGGGGGACCATCGGGGGGAAGGGCCGGACAAGGTCTTCGGCAATCTTCCCTACGCGTCCGCGGCGGCCATAATCGCCGCTTTTCTCGAAGAGGGCTTCATCCCGGAACTGGGTGTATTCATGGTCCAGAAGGAGGTGGCCCGACGCATGACCGCCGCCCCGGGCTCGCCGGATTATTCCTCCTTCAGCCTGCTGTGCCGGACCTTCTGCCGGGTCAGGACCCTTTTCGACGTGGCCCCGGGGTCCTTCTTCCCCGCCCCCGGGGTGGTTTCCACCCTGGTGGAGCTGAGGCCCCGGATCCCGGCCCCGGTTCCGGGCTGGGGGCCTGGCCTCAGCCCGGGCGCCGGCGCCGGTGAGGGTCTGGGCCCGGAACCGGAAATCCCCCACCGGCGGCTGTATCTGGAACTGCTGCGGGCGCTGTTCTCGTCCCGCCGTAAAACGGTCCGGAACAACCTTCTGCGTTTTGCCGGGGAGACGGGCCGGAGCCCGGACTGGGCCGCCAGGATTCTGGCGGAAGCGGGGCTGGACCCCGGGGTCCGGGCGGAGAACCTGGATGTGGAGGATCTGGCGCGGCTGACGGAGGCCGCCGCCGGCGGGGGGCCGGAGAGAGAAGGGTGAGCCAGGCCGCCGCCCCCGCCGGCGGCGGTTCGCATCCGGCGTCGGGGGAGGGCGCTCCGGCTCCGGCCGTCCCTAACGGATGAGACCCAGATCCTCCAGGACCTTCTTCATCTGCCGCTTCTTCTCCTCCTCCATGGGCCACATGGGAAGCCGGTAGATCTCCCGGCATTTTCCCAGAAGGCTGACCCCGTATTTCACGGGGATGGGGTTGGTTTCGATGAAGAGGGTCTTGAACAGCGGGAGAAGCCGGTAGTGCAGCTCCCGGGCCCGGGCGAAGTCGCCGTCGCTGGCGAGTTTCACGAGCTTTTCCATCTGTCCCGGAATGATGTTGCTGGCCACGCTGATGATCCCCGTCCCTCCCAGGGCGATGATGGGAAGACCCAGGTTGTCGTCACCGGAGAGGATGTCGAAACTTTCCGGTTTCCGGCGGTACAGGTCCATCACCTGGGCCAGGTCCCCCGAGGCTTCCTTGACCGCAGCGATCCCCGGGTGGGCCGCCAGGCGCAGCATGGTGTCGTTGTCGATGTTCTTCCCCGTTCTGCCGGGGATGTTGTAGACGATGACCGGAAGGCCCCCCTGGTCGGCGATGGCGGTGAAATGGCGGTAGAAGCCCTCGGAGCTGGGCTTGTTGTAGTAGGGCGCCACCTGCAGGGTGGCGTCGGCGCCGATGTCCCGGGCCCGGCGGGTCATCCCCACCGCTTCGTCGGTGCAGTTGGACCCGGTCCCGGCGATGACGGGAACCCGTTTCTTCGCCTGTTCCACCACGATCCGGACGATATCGACGTTTTCGTCGTGGCTCACCGTGGGGCTTTCCCCGGTGGTCCCCACCGGGACCAGTCCCGATATGCCTTCGGAAATCTGAAACTCCACCAGGTCCTTCAGGGCTTCCCGGTCCACCGACCCGTCCCTGTTGAAGGGGGTTATCAGGGCAGTGTATACTCCTTTGTACATGATCAGCTCCCTTTGGAAAATTTGTCCGCTATGAAATCCCTGACATCATAGAATCCCTTTTTCCCCGCTATCCATTCCGCGGCGAGAACGGCCCCCAGGGCGAAGCCGCTCCGGGATCGGGCGGTGTGGACCACCTCGATGGAATCGGCGGCGGAATCCACCAGCAGGGTATGGGTCCCCGGGACGGTCCCCACCCGGGCGGAGACCACATGGAGTTCGTCCGGGGCGATCCGCCGGTCCAGCCTTTCGGTGGCGATGCGCTTTTTCCGGGAGAGCCCCGCCAGGACCCGTTCCGCCGCGGTGAGGGCCGTTCCGGAGGGAGAGTCCTTCTTCTGGTTGTGGTGGATCTCCATCAGCAGGGCATCGTAGTCCTCGAAGGGGTCGATGAGCCGGGCCGCCTCCCCCACCAGGGCGAAGAAGATGTGGGCGCCGATGGAGAAATTCGAGCCCGTGACGAAACCGATGCCCGATTTTTCCACCAGGGCCCGGACTCGGGGCTCCGCATCCTTCCACCCCGTGGTGCCCACCACCGCGGACAGGCCCGCGGCGGCGTAGACTGCGGCGTTGCCCTCCACCCCCTCGGGGAGGGAGAACTCGATGGCCGCATCGGCGTTTTTCAGCATCTCGGGAGAGGGGCGCGGGGCGTCCCCCACACCGGGTTTTTCGTCGACCCGCCCGACGATTTCGTGGCCCCTGCGGACAAGGACCTGTTCCACCTCCCGGCCCATCCGGCCGTAGCCGACGATCAGGATCTTCATGGTCAGGGCGCCTGCACCAGCGTGACCGCCGAGGTGTTGACGATGTCGTCCACCGAGCAGCCCCGGGACAGATCGCTCACCGGCTTGGCGAAGCCCTGCAGGAAGGGGCCGAAAGCGTCGGCGCCGGCGAAGCGCTGCACCAGTTTGTAGCCGATGTTTCCCGAGTTCAGGTCCGGGAAGACCAGGACGTTGGCCTTGCCGCCCACCGGGGAGTGGGGCGCCTTTTTGTCCGCCACTCCCTGGACCAGGGCCGCGTCGGCCTGCAGTTCTCCGTCGATTTTCAGTGAGGGGTCCAGTTCCCGGGCGATCTTCAGCGCCTGGACCACCTTGTCCACCCCGGGGTGGCTGGCGGATCCCTTGGTGGAAAAGGAAAGGAGGGCCACCAGGGGTTCGGCGTCCAGGAAGTTGCGGCAGGACGCGGCGGAGGCGACGGCGATCTCGGCGAGCTGTTCGGGGCTCGGGTCGGGGATGACCGCGCAGTCGGCGAAGATAAAGTTCCCCCGGGCCCCCCATTTGGGATTGTCGGTGGCCATGATGAAACAGGAGGAGGCGGACTTGATTCCCGGCGGGGTGGAAATGATGGTGGCCGCCGCGACGATGACGTTCCCGGTGGTGTTCTCGGCCCCCGCCACCATGGCGTCCGCCGCCCCCAGCCGCACCATCATGGCTCCCCAGCGCAGGGGATCCCCGATCATCTCCCGGGCCTTGGCGGGATCCACCCCCTTGTGCTTCCGGAGCCTGTGGTATTCCTCCGCGTATTCTCCCAGCGCCGGAGACGCGGCGGGATCGACGATGGAGATGCCCGAAAGGTCGGTCCCCGCCGCCTCCGCGGCCCTCCTGATGTCCCCGGCGGATCCCACCAGGCTCACCTCTTTGGCCAGCTTCCTGTCCACGATTATCCGGGCCGCCTGTATGGTCCGGGACTCGGTCCCCTCGGGGAGGACCAGCCTTCTCTGCATCTTCCGCGCTTTTTCCTGCATCATTTCCACGAACGCCATGATCCCGCTCCTTTTCTTCGATGTTGTGTGAAAGCCCCTGACGCCGGGTTCATGGTATCAGAATAACGGAAGAAATGAAATAGTTTTCCCCGGCGGGCCGGGGTCAGGTGCTCATGCCGGTCCGGATCGGGGCGGCGCCGGAAAAGGAGACGGTCGCCCTCGGGCCCGCCCTTGCGGGCCGCCGGGAAAACCGCTAAGATCCGGGCCATGAAAATCGGCGTATACGGGACAGGCCGTTTCGGCGTCCTCTGGGCCCGGCTGCTGGCCCGGGCGTTTCCCGTGGTGGCCCACAACAGGACTCCCCGGCCCTTTCCGGACCCCTCCATCCCGATGGTGAGTCTGGAGGAGCTGGCCGCCTCGGACGTGGTTTTCATCTGCACCGCCATATCGTCCATAGAGCCGGTCCTGGAGGGGCTGGCTCCCCATCTGGCTCCGGGGACCCTGGTGGCGGATACCTGCTCGGTCAAGATCTACCCGGTGCGCTGCATGGAAAGGATCCTCCCCCCGGAGGTCCGGATCCTGGGCACCCACCCCATGTTCGGCCCCGACTCCGCCCGGGACGGTTTTGACGGCCTGCCTCTGATCCTCTGCCCGGTGCGGATCTCCGGCGACGACACGCGGTTCTGGCGGGAGCTGTTCTCCGGTTTCGGTCTGCGGGTTTTCACGATGACTCCGGACGAGCACGACCGGGAGGCCGCCTTCACCCAGGGGATAGCCCACTTCGTCGGGCGGGTTCTGAAGGATCTGGACCTCCGGCCCAGCGCCATCGCCACGATGGGCTACCGGAAGCTCCTGGAGATCATGGAGCAGACCTGCAACGATCCCTGGAGGCTCTTCCTGGACCTGCAGAACTACAATCCCCATACCCTGGAGATGCGGGATCTGCTCCAGCGATCCTTCCGCCGGATACTGGCCAGGCTCGATTCCCCCCCCGGTGATCATTGACAGCCTCATTCCGGGAAAGTACAATGCCCCGCAAGGAGCCTTCATGTCCGATTACCGATTGCACCAGGCCGACGAGCTGGATATGGATACCGTTTTGTCGGAGGATTTCTTTTTCGAAGGGCAGATAGTGTTCGAAAAGCCCCTGATGATCAAGGGCCGCTTCAAGGGAGACATCAAATCCCGGGGCGACCTGTACATCAACCAGGGGGCGGAGGTGGAGGCCCGGATCGAAGCGGGCCGGGTCTGGCTCCGGGGCAGCGTGACGGGGGAGATCAGAACCTCCGAGAAGCTCGAACTGTTCTCCGGCTCCTCCCTGGAGGGAGACATATCGACTCCGGACCTGATCATCCAGAGCGGCTGCCGTTTCCAGGGCCATTGCGAAATGCCCCGACGGGCGATCAAAAAGGAAGAGCCTTCGAAATGAAACGTCCCGTTCTTGTCATGCTGATCCCGATCTTTCTCGCCGCCGGGAGCCTTTCCGGTCAGGACCGGCCCGATGCCCTGGAATTGTACAAGCAGGGCAATTATACCCGGGCCGCCCAGGTCTGTATGGACGAACTCAAGGAAATGCCCCGGAACATGAACTCCTATGTGGTACTGGGCTGGAGCCTCCTGAAACTGGGCCGGAATCAGGAAGCCCTGAACCATGGGAAAAAGGCGCTGGAAATTTCCCGCTACGACAACCGGATCATTCAGATCGTCGCTGAGGCGAACTTCAATCTGGGGAACAACCAGGAAGCCCTGAAGTACCTGGAAGAGTACATCACCGTTTCACCCACCGGGGACCTCATCAAGGAAATCTACTTCCTGATGGGGGAGGTCTTCATCCGGATGGCCCAGTGGAGCCGGGCGGACATCGCCATCTCCACGGCGGTGCATCATGCCCCCAACGTCGCCTCCTGGTGGGCCCGCCTGGGCTACGCCCGGGAACAGGCCAAGGACCTGCGCTACTCCCTGGACGCCTACAACAAGGCCCTGCAGCTCAGTCCCGGGCTGGAGGAGGCCGTCAGGGGCCGTCAGAGGGTCCAGGCCCTGCTCAACCGCGCCGCCGGGGGCTCCTCGGGCGGGACGGGTTGATGCGGGTCGGCTTCCATACCCTGGGCTGCAAACTCAACCAGAGTGAAACCGAGGCCGTGGCGGACGCTTTCCGCCGGGCGGGGCACGACCCCCTGGGGCTGGACGACGAAGCGGATCTCTACATCGTCAACACCTGCACGGTGACCTCGAAAAGCGAGCAGAAGGCCCGCCGGCTCCTGCGAAAGATCCTCGGCGAACATCCCGGCCGCCCCGTGGTCGTCATGGGCTGTTACGCGGAGATGGAAAAACGGAGGGTGGAAGAGCTGGGGGACGGGGTCTTCGCGGTAGGCCTGGGGGACATGGCGGGCCTGCCCGAGGCCCTGGCCCTCCGCGGGTTTCCCGCATCCCCGGCCCGGGACGCGAACGCCGTCTTCGGCTCCCGGGACGGAGAGTCCTTCGCATCGGGAGCGGAGGCCTCCGGGGACGACTCCCTCCCTTCCCGCATCCGGGCCTGGCTGGGCGGAAAGGCGGACCCCGCCCGGGAGGAGGCTCGGTTCCGGTTTCACCCCTCCCGGTACAGTTTCCACACCCGGGCCTTTCTGAAGATCCAGGACGGCTGCGACAACCGCTGCAGCTACTGCCGGGTCCGCCTGGCCCGGGGGCCTTCCCTGTCCCTGGACGCCGGGGAGGCGCTGGACAGATTCCGCCGGCTGGAGGAGGCGGGGCACGGGGAAATCGTACTCACCGGCATCAATCTCTCCTCCTACCGCTCCCGGGGCCTGGATCTGGGGGGGCTGCTGCGGGAAATCCTCTCCGGCGGAGGGGGGGCGCGGATACGCCTTTCCTCCCTGGAGCCCGAGGCGGTGACGGAGAACCTGGCGGAGACGCTCCGCCACCCCCGGATCTGCCCGCATTTTCATCTCGCCGTCCAATCCGGTTCCGACCCGGTTCTGCGGGCCATGCGGCGGCGGTACAATCGCCTGACCGTATGCCAGGCCGTGGCCCGGCTCCGCGGTGCGGCCCCCCATCCCTTCATCGCCGCGGACCTCATCGTCGGCTTCCCCGGGGAAACCCCGGAGGACCACGGGGAAACCGTCGCCATGGTCCGGGATCTGCGCTTTGCGGATCTGCACGTTTTCCCCTTTTCTCCCCGGCCGGGCACCGAGGCTGCCGGCATGGCCGGGAGGGTTCCGGAGAGGCTGGTCCGGGAGAGGGCTGCGGAACTCCGGAGCCTGGCGGAGCAGGGGCTTTTTCGCTACGGAACGGAGACGGTGGGCTCGGTCCTGGATGTGATGGTGGAGCGATGCGACCTTCCGGGGGGAGGGTGGGAGGGGGCGGCGGAGAACTACCTCACCGTCCGGGGGGGGCCCGGCGGGGAGGGCCTTCCCGCCCAGGGGAGCCGGATCCCGGTGCGGATCACCGATTTCCGGGACGGTTTCGCCTGGGGACGGGCGGACGAGTGAACCGGGGAGGAATTGGTATTCCCCCCCGATGGGGTGTATAATCCGAAAAGAGATGGCAAGAATCCCCATTATCATCACGGTTTTCCTGGGAGCGGCATCGTTTTCGCTCTTTGCCGATACCGTCCGGGAGGCTCCCTTCGTCCCCCGGGACGCCGAATCCGCAGCCCAGGGAGGCTCCCGGGTTGCGGTCGCCCGGGGCTACGGCGCCCTTTTTTCCAACCCCGCAGGCTTCGCCCGGGGCGAAGCAAGCCTGACGCCGGTGTCGATTTCGGTCTGGATGCTCGCCCGGCCCCGGCGGATTCCCGCCCTGCTGGACCTTCTGCGCCGCCGGGACGGGGACGCGCCGGGAAAGACGGACCTTCCGGCGGCCCAGTTCGAGTCCGACGGTTTCGGCCTGGGCGCCGCCCTGGGGATCGGCTATGCGGGCGGCGGGCTGGGGATAGGTTTCCAGGCCGGCTTCGACGGCTTCTTTTCCGGGGCCTCCTTTCCCGACGATCTCACCGGAGAACTCCTGTCGGAGTTCTCCCTGGTGGTGGGCTACGCCTTCACCTTCCAGCTTTCCGGGGCGCGGCTCCTCCTGGGCGCCGATGTCCGCCCCCTGGTGCGGGTCCATTCCCTCTTCGACGGGGATTCCACCGCCGCCCTGATCCACCGGTTTTTCGGAACCTCCACCTCCCGGGACGATCTGGACCCCTGGGAGAACACCTGGGCCCTGAACGGATCCGGCATCGCCGTTGACGCGGGGCTCATTCTCTCCTCCGGACCCTTTTCCCTGGGCCTCGCCGCCCGGGACATTTTCGACACCCGGCTCCGGTACTCCTGGAACAGCCTGGATGCCGTGGGAAGCTCCCTTCTCCGCGGCGGGCTGCCGCCCATGGTCGTGCCGCCGGGGGACGCCGATTACCTGGTGCCCATGAGCCTGTCTCTGGGCCTCGCCGTAGAGCCCGACCTGGGGGGACTGTCCCGCCTCCTGGAGCCCCGGCTCCACGGCGAGGTACGGGACGCCTTCGGGGCGCTGGATCCGCCGGGTCCGGCCGTCCCTTTTTCCCGGCGTCTGCGGCTGGGGGCGGAACTGGGGCTTTTCCGGCTGGTCCGTCTCCGGGCGGGGCTGGACGGCGGGCTTCCCGCCTTCGGAGCCGGGCTGGAACTGCCGACGCTGCAGATTAACTGCGCGGTTTTCCGGACCCGGACGGGTCCCGACCGGCGGGAAGTCCCGGGAGTCTCCCTGGAGCTGGCCCTGCGCTTCTGAGGGCCCGCCGGGAAAAAAAGAGGGACGCACCGGGGCAGCCGGCGCCGGGCGCCGGGGCCAGGGTGCCGGTGCCAGGTGCCGGAAGGGGCCGGAAGGGGCCGGGGTGCCGGTGCCAGGTGCCGGTGCCGGAAGGTGCCGGCGACGGGGGCCGGAAGGGGCCGGAAGGGGCCGGGTGCCAGGGTTCGGCCCCGATTCCGGCGGCCCGGGGTGCCGGGTTTTAAGGTTCACCGATCTTCTGTCGATGAGGTAATGTGATGGAAAGGAAAATCTCCGCCGCGGCCCTGGGGGGGGTAGTTCTTCTCTTTCTCTCCTGCGAGGCCGTCTTCACCACCAGCCTGTTCGAATGGGCCCAGCGGGACCCGTCGAAACTCAGCGCTTCCGGGAAGGTGGCCTACGGGCAGGACGCCCTGGCCTCCGGCGACCGGAAGGCCATGGCCAGAGCCTACGAAGCCCTGAAGGACACCGGAGACACCGGTCTCTACCCCTTCGTGGCGGAGCTGGCTCTGGGGGCGGCGGGAGTCACCCAGGCCCTCAGAGACCTTCTGGGAAACATCGCCGCCGGCACCGACCAGGCAGGCATCCATGCTGCCCTGGAGGCGGCCTTCGCCTCCTTCGGACCCGGGGACCTGGCGCTCATCCAGGAGGCGGCGGTCCTTATCCAGGACGCGGAGGCCGACGCGGTGACGATATCGGCGGATCAGTACTTCATAGCCGGTCTGGGGCTCCTGGTGGTGGCGCTGGACGATGCGGGAGGGGATGCCGGGGCCATTGATGTTTCCAGCGGCCCAGGCCAGACCGCCATCGCCTTTCTCACCTCCGCGGTGGGGCTTCTTGTTCCCGGCAGCGAAGCCGAGGGGCTTCTGAATGATCTGATCGGTTATTTCCCCTAAAGGGGCCCTGAGGAGGACCCGGCAGACATGACGTCTTTGCGTTTCAGAAAGATGGTTGTCCCCCTTTTTCTCGTCTGCGCCGCGGCGGCCCTGGGGGCGGAGACGGTGCCCCCTCGGACCTTTTTCATCCCCTCCGCCCGCATGGCCGCCCTGGGAGGCAGCCACGCCGCCCTGGGGGACGATCTGTCCGCCCTGACCAACAACCCCGCGGGTCTCTACGGGGCCCGGCCCCGGTTTCATATCGCCGAACTGTCGCTGGCCCTCCAGGGGCCGATCTTTTCCATCGCCAACATCGCCCTCCGGGGGGCGGCGGGGGAGGACATGGACGACCTTCTCACCGACCCGGCGGTGACGGATTTCTTTAAAAGCGTTTTCGTCGGGGCCCATCTGATAGGCCCCCTGTCCTTCGGTTACGTGGGAAAGGGACTGGGCTTCTCCCTGGTCAACTCCACGGGTCTGGAACTGGTCAGCCGGGGTAGCACCACCTTCGCGGTGGCGGCCGTCGAGAGGGCGGCCCTCCACGCAGGCTACGCCTTCCGGGTCCATCTCCCCGACCCCTGGGAATCGGCGCTGGACATTGGGGTCAACCTGAAGGCTTTCCTGGAGGGGAAGAATCATTTTTCCCGGACCCTGCTGGAGATCCCCGACCTTTTCTCCGACGGGGCGGGTTCCTTTCTGGACAACCCCTTTTCTCTGACCACCGGTTTCGGTCTGGACCTGGGATTGCGCTGGACCTATCGGGACAACCTGATGGTGGGCCTGGTGGGCCGGGATGTTTTCACCCCCACCACCCGGAGCGACTACGCCACGCTCAGCGGCTTTCTGGGGGATGAGGTGTCCGGCCCGGCGGTCCATGGCCGGGTCCCCACCGACCTCAGCCTGGGGGTCATGTACCGCCCCCCCCTGGGACAGACCCTCCGGTACCTGGGAGACCTGAAGCTTCTTCTGGACTACCGGGACATCCTGGACTTCCTGACCCACCCGGATTCGACGGTGAACCCCCTTCTGAAGTTCGGCCTGGGAGCGGAGATCCGGGTGCTGGGCGCCCTGCAGCTCCGGGCAGGACTGTCCGAGGGGCTGCCCGCCTGGGGTTTCGGTCTGGACTACGGCGTGGTCAAGATGCATTTCGCCATGTTCGGCGCCGAGATGTCCTCCGAGCCGGGGATGCGTCCGGTGTTCAACATCATCCTCGGTCTGGAAATAAGCCTCTGACCGGAGAGGAATAATTGACACTCCCGGCGTAACTTGCTATAGTCCACCCGTTGCAGCCGGGCCGCTAGCTCAGCAGGTAGAGCAACGCCCTTTTAAGGCGTGGGTCACTGGTTCGAATCCAGTGCGGCTCAGGATCGTCGATGCCCCCGGTATTGACGAAACCCGGGAAATCGGCTATATTCCCGTCAGTCACGTCTCCTTCGTCTAGTGGTTAGGACACAGGGTTTTCATCCCTGCAACAGGGGTTCGACTCCCCTAGGAGATGGCGCCCGGAAGGCCCCGCTTTTCGGGCTTTTTTTTTTATCCCCCCTGCAATATACTGTCCCCGCCCGGCGTTTGCCTGCCGTCTCCGGATATCGATCCGGATTCCGCCCGCCGGAAGGGGAGTGTATGGCCAAAGTGATACTCAAAGCGACGGACCTGGACGGTTTCCTCACCGAGACGGACAAAGCCAATCTCGCCGGGATGGACGAGTACTACCGGGAAGCCCTGGAGTGTTTCCAGGCGCTGGCGGGCAACCCCGGGGAAATCCGGCTGAAGACGGAAAAGGTCCGGCTCATCGATCTCTACAACCGGATGGGCAAGCTCATGCAGGAGATCACCCGGAAGGAGCCCTCCATCCAGGTCTACTCCTTCGTGACCCCCCGGGAAAACCACGGACAGGCCTCCCGGCTCATCGCCAAGCTCCGGGACGTGCGGACCCAGCGGCACGAGTTCGTCTACTACATCCAGCGGGCCTACGAAATGCTCTTCAATTTCGCCTTCACCGAGGCAATCCGGTCCAACAAGAACCATCTCATCATAAAAACCCCCGTGACCTCCCCGGTGCAGAACTTCGCGGTCCACAAGATTCCCGATGTGGACGAGGCCATCGAGAACTCCGTCATGTGCGTCATGCTCCGGGGCGCCCTCCTTCCCTCCATGATCATGTCCAAGGAGATGCAGGAGTACTCCTCCACCGGCTACGTCACCCCCTTCGCCCTGTTCAGCATCAGGAGGGACGACCGCAAAAAGGAGATGGACATGGAGTACATCCTGGATCTGGACAGGTCCTTTTTCAGGCCCGGAGACCTGGACGGCCGGGATCTGGTGTTCGCCGACCCCATGAACGCCACCGGGGGCAGCCTGGTCACCATCGTCACATACCTTCTGGGGCAGGGGATACGGCCCCGGTCCATCAAATTTTTCAACGCCATCTCCGCTCTGAAGGGATCGCTGCGGATCGTCCGGGCCCTGGACAGGGTGCAGGAATACACTCTGTGGATGGACCCGGTTCTGAACGAGTCCGCCTACATTCTTCCCGGACTGGGGGACGCGGGAGACCGGATAAACGGTGTGGATCCCGAAGACACGCCCCGGAACATCATCCAGCTCATCGCCGATTACGGCTCCAATATCGCCGCCCTGTACCGGGCCCAGGTCCGGAAGATCGAAAAGACGGTATTGGGGGGCTAGATGCCCATGAAGGCGCACGGGAAGACCGGGCTGCGGGCCGCCCTTCTGGGTTCAGCGCTGCTTCTGGCGGCGGCCTGCGCAGGCGGCCGGACCCGCCGGGAAATCGCCGCCGAATACTTCAATCTGGGAAACGCCTTCTTCGAACTCAGGAAATTCGACCGGGCCCTGGACTTCTACGAGAGAGCCCTGGCATACAGCTCCTCCTTTCCCGAAGGGGGCTACAATCTGGCGCGGGTGTACATTCTGCAGGATCGCTTCGGTGATGCGGTGGAGATCCTGAAGGGACTCCTGGACCGGGACCGGGACAATCT
>JAKQWJ010000180.1 GCA_029562045.1 Spirochaetota bacterium
GCTCAGCTCTGCGGCTCCAGGGAGGGCCTCGATCCGGGTCCCGGTGACCACATCGGGGATATCCAGCGCGCCGCGGATCTCCGCCGTTTCCTTCCGGGATGCCAGATAATACACCACGGTGGGGAAAAAGGTGTCCTCGTACAGCTTCTCGAAATCCGGCTCGGTCTTCATGACCTGCCCCAGACCCTTCAGCCGGGCAAACACCTGTATCCCCCCCACGGTGTTCATGGGGTTGTTTTCATCGAAAGACACATCGATCCGGTACACCTCGCTTCCCGGCTCCGAGGCGGACCGCATCTCCAGGATATCGTATTCGGACAGACTCCCCGCCTTCTCCCGTTTCGGAACGGTCTGCGGTTTGGACGGACCGAAACCGGAAGGAGCGGCGGCATCCCGCTTTCTACCCGGCAGACAGCCCGCCAGGGAGTCCCGGACACCGGAGATGTTCTCCCCGAAGACTCCCCCTTCCCGTCGATGATCCAGCATGTTCTTTATGATATCCACGGAGGCGAGCAGGGTATCGACGATGCCTCCGTCCACCGCCACGGAGCCTCCCCGGATCTCATCCAGCACGTCTTCCAGGAGATGGGTAAAACCGGTCAATTCGTCCATCTGGACGGCTCCGGAGGCGCCCTTCAGGGTGTGGGATGCCCGGAATATCTCGTCGACGGCGTCCCGGTTGGCCGGGTCGTTCTCGAGCACCAGGATGTTCTGCTCCAGAAGATCGACCTGCAACTGCGCTTCGACGAAAAAATCCTTGAGAAGCTCCTCGTTGTTCGGATCCAGATAATCGCTCATTTCGCTCCACTCTTATTTATAAATCCATTTCCGTCAAGGGACGAGATCGGCGGAAGCTCCCGGTTTATGAATAGTCTCATTCGTACGATAATAAATAAGTATACCATAACAGGAGGTTTTTCACATGCCCCATCGGCCCCGTTTCCGCTCACTCCTTCTGACATGTCTCGGGATCCTGGCGGCATCGGGGATCACCCATGCGGCGAATTTCAGCGCGCCCCGGATGGAGCTGTCCACCTGGGGGAGAATGCAGGACGGGGATTTCGGCCTTTTCTCCCGGGCGTATGTGGAACTCCTTCTGGAGGGGGGGGACAAGTTCCGGGGCAGAACGGAATTTACTTTTCAGGACAATCATCTTGAAGACAGCCGGCCTCTTCCTCCGGCATACGACGCGGACGAACTCCAATGGACCCTGCAGAAAAACCTCCGGTTCAAATCCATCAGCGTGGAAATGAAAAAACTGTTCGGGGGCCCCATCAACCTGGAATACTTCACCGGCGCCACGGACATTTTCGCCTCCGGATCGGATTTTCTCCGGTCCTTCGACACCGACGATTTCACCTCCGCGGTGACGGGGTATGAGTACTTTCCCCAGGGGGTCATATACGAGGGCCTTCATGCCGTCAACGGCACGGGCCTCAAACTCCGGGCCCCCGGTCTGGCCGGCTGCTTCGACCTGTCCCTGTACACCTACCAGGACGCGTATTTCCCCAAAGGGCGGTATTCCTCGGATTTCCGCCTCCTCTACAACGCGGAAAGCCTCAAAATCGAGACCTTCTTCGGCGCCACCTACCCCTCCCCGCCCTACGGCCTGTACCGGGGCGGCCTGATGTTTTTCGTCTCCACCGGCGTGGGGGGGGAGTTCTTCGCCCAGATCGGCATCCCCCGGTGGGATCCGGATACGGATGCGGATTTCGCGGCGGAACTTTTCTACCTCCTTTTCGAACCCCGGGTGAGGGTGGACCGGTTCTCCGTCATCCTCACCTTCTTCTGGCACCCCCTGTATTACCGTCAGGCCGCCACCATGGAGGAGGGCACACTGGATTTTTTCGTCAAATTCATGTACGGGGACCACCGGAAAAAGGGAATCCGGGGAGGATTGGAGAACAAACTGGGCCTCCAGACCCGGACCCGCGACGAATACCATGTCCAGGTTTCCCCTTTCCTGAGCTTCCTCACCTCCGGGGTGGCCTGGGACCTGAAATTGAACATTCAGCTCCAGCCCTTTGCGCTGGATGAGCTGATTCAAACCTATATCGGGATAAAGACACAGTTATGAAAAGGACCACAACGACGCCGGGACGAGTTCTGTCGGCGATCATCCTCCTTCTCGCCCTTTCCGTCCCGGTCCGGGCCCTGGAGGTGGGGACCGATTTTTCCCTGAGCAACCTGAATTTTTCGACTTCCCGGACCCCCGCCGAAACGGGTTTCCAGCCCTGCTATGTGCCGCTGGAGTATGGGGCCTATCTTCATCATGGAATTGACGACGGCACCGGCATCACCCTGGGTTTCCGGTCCGACCGGATCCTGAAAAGGATGCTGTACGGCCTGTTCTCCTACTCCAGCGATTACTATGTCCTGGAGGGCGGACCTTTTTTCGGTCTTTTCAATACCGCCGAAACCCCGGTCAATCCCGGGATAAGCGCGGCGGTCACCCTCCAGATCCCGGGACAGGTCTTTCTGCGTCTGGAAACCACGCGAAACCTGGCGCTGGAGAAGATATTTTCCGGTGACGGTCTTTCCCCGGGGCTCAGTTCGGTGGGAGACTACGTCCAGGAGGACAGCAGGTTCGCGCTGGGATTGTACGCGGGGAACACCATCGTATCCTTTGCGGTGCGTTCCCGGCTGTACACGGTGGTGGACGCCGACTATGGGACGGTGGTGGACAGTCTGACCGATTACACGATGGCCACCGACATTTTTCAGAAAAACGCCCCCTTCAAACCCATGATCTCCTTCACCTATCGCAGCCTTTCCAAAAATTTCATCGATGCGGCGCCCCGGACCCGGCACACCGCGGGCAGTCTCGTGCTGGGAACCCGGGTGGATCTGACCTTTCACCGTCACCTGACGGCCTACATCGATCTGGAGAGCGGTTTCTACACCTTCGGCCTGGACGATCTGATCGGCGAGTTCGGGGGGGACCACTTTTTCTTCACCGGGTCCCTGGGGTTCCGGCTCGACCTTGATCTTCTGAAATAAAAAAGCCCCGGCCCGGGCCGGCCGTAGAAGCGGTCCACGTAATTTTTACCGTTCCGGAAGCCCGAAATTAAAAAAGCCCCGGCCCGAGACCGGGCGGGGCTCTCTGCCGCAGCGCCGGGGCGCCCCCGGCGACGGTTCAATCGTCCAACGGTTCAATCGTCCACGTGCATTTTCTTGTTCTCCAGATAGCGGAGAACCTGCAGATGTCCCAGCCTCCGGATTTCGGCGTTCCGGCGCGCCTCTTCCCTCTTCTGCAGAATGCCCCAGATCCCTTCGTCGTCGATATCCCGCTCCAGTGTGAGAAGGGCCTTGTCGTAGATTATGGAAATGTCCTTGAAGTAGCCGATGAAATCGCCGCCCTCGTGGGAGCCGTCCCGGTAAATGCGGATACCCACCAGTTTCCGCATGGGAGCGGATCGGGGATACAGGGGGAATACGCGGAGTTCCCGGTTCCGGGCTTCGGAGATGTAGTTGGGGTTCTCCCATGCCATTTTTCTCCAGCCGTCGAACTTCATGGTCCCCAGGTGGATCTCCTGCTCCTCGTTGTTTTCGTCCTTGAGAATGACGCTCACCGTGTGGGGGAAATTCAGCCCGTGGACGTTCATGGACAGGGATTTCAGCACCCCCACGTTTTTGACGACCCCCACGCCGTCGAACATTCGTCCCCGGCCGGCCTCTTCGGCGGCGACATTGATCTTGCCGTCGGAACCGATGGTCCCTTTATCCAGGTACGCCGGGATTTCGAAGGGGGGAGCCACGAGGGCCCAACCGTTGTACATCTCCGTGGGGAAGTGCACCCGCACGCCCATGACAGTGGCGCCGGCAAAATTCGGGGCCCCATCCCGGACCTTGGCCTGTTTGGCGGTGGACAGGGACTGATTAAAAACGGTCCGTGACGAAGAGGAAAAAATGATGTCCCAGTTGGGGATCGCCAGGGATGTTTTCATCATGGCCTTTTCTTCGTCCGTGTAACTGGAACCGGACACACCGCTGAAATCCACCATGGTCGCGCTGTTTTCTTTCGGCTTGTCGGAAGGGTAATCAGCAGTCAGGCTCGAAAAATCGAGCAGCACGGCCTCGTCCGCCGCAAGCGGAAAGCCCACGAATACGCACGCAGTCAAAACTACAGCTATAAACCGTTTCATCCGATGCTCCTTCTCTAAAAGACCAATATATCACAAATTATACAAAACCCCGCCGCTTTGTCAACGATTTTCCCTGCCTTTTTCCGCCGGCGGTTTCCCCCCGGAACCCCCCGGCAGATGGGCCGGCTCTCCCGGGACCTGGCCGTCGATGGTGACGATCAGATTCTCCAGACCCGGGAAGTTGAACATGACCGTCTTTTTCACCGTCTCCAGAACCTCCTGGAAACTCATTTTCACCTCTCCCCCCAGGAAGATCGCGTCCGGGGAAAGATCCAGATAGGCGGCGCCCCGCCGCACCAGCGCCGAGCGGACCCGGGTGTTTCGGGGGAGGACTCCGGAATGCCGGATATCCGCGGGGCCCAGGATCAGCTCTTCCACCACGAGTTCCAGATCCTTTTCGATGCTTTTCTGCCGGACGAGGCTCCGGGCCTCCCCCGCCAGGGCCCCGCCGGAATGCTGAGGGAAGAAAAGCAGGAGTTTCTTTTCGAAGATGCCTTGAACGAGAAAAATCGCCAGTGACAAAAAAAATATCCCGGCGAAAACCGCCGCCGGGACGATGAGTTCTTTTCTTGCGCTCCCCAATGCGATCACGGAGACCCCCCTCTTTCGTGGGTTTCCTCGAAAAAACGGACGAAAGAAACCACGCCATTATAGATGGCCTGGGCTATTTTTTGCAAGTGTCGCGGATCCGCCAGGAGTTCCGCCTCCCCCGGATGGGTGACGAAACCGATCTCCACCAACACGGAGGGCATTTTCGCCTTCCGGACCACAAACCAGGATTCGTCCTTCAATCCCCGGTTGTCCGAAACCCCGCCGATCTCCGCCTCCAGCCCCTTCAGTATGTACTTTGCCAGAAGAACGCTTTCGATGGTGAACTCCTCCTCCAGCATGGTGTTCAGGATGGGGAGAATCTCCTTCGACTCCCTCTCCACCTCCTTTTCGGAGATGAGACTCCTGCGGTAGTCCGGGGGGAGATACCAGACCTCGAAGCCCTTGGCGGCGGGGTTGAGGGACGCGTTGGCGTGGATGGAGATGAAAACGATGGCCTCGTTCTCGGCAAGACGTATCCGGTTTGCCAGCTCCGGTCTTTCCTCCAGGGTGAGGTAACTGTCGTCGGTGCGGGAAAAGGCGATCTGTTTGCCGGGGAAGTGGTTTTTCAGCATTTCCCCCAGCATCAGGGAGGTTTCCAGAACGATGTCCTTTTCGTACAGGACCAGCTCCTTGCCCCCCGTCAGGTGACGCCCGATGGTTCCGGGATCCTTCCCCCCGTGCCCCGCATCGATGAAGATGGCCCCCACCCGGGGTCCTGCTCCCTTTTTCCCGTCGAAGAAAAAGGCCTTGAGGGTCTCTTCGGTGCTCCGGGGCAGGAGAAGGACCCCCTCCCTTTTGGATATGGGCTCGCAGGGGACCTGCCGGGAAAAATCCAGAAGGAGCCAGGGTTCCCCGACCTTGAAACTGGCGGTCCGGTAACCCCGGGAGAGTCGGGCGGTTTCCCGGTAGGGTTCCCATCGGAGTTCCATCCCCGTGGAATCCAGAAACTGCAGAAGTGGTTTCTCATCCCCGGAGAGACGGGGAATGACGAGAAGAAGCGTGAGGATGGGGAGGATCAGTCCGCCTTTCTTTCCCATGCACCGATTCTCGTCCGTTCCCCGGCGGGGTCTTTCTCCGCCGCCAGGGTGTCCAGAACCCAGGCGGCGCCCTGGATACCGCCCCGGAAAAAAGCCTTCCAGAAGGGGACGCCCAGGATCCCCGGGCGGGGGTCCGCTTCGCCGTAGATGCGGGACAGCCGGTCCAGCGCCCCGGCGACGCTCCGGTGGTTCCAGTCCCGCTCCTCCCGGTCCAGATACGGGGGAGCGGATATCCGGAACGGTCCGATGACGGTGAGGATCTTTTCGCCGGCTCCCCCCCCTTGCGCCGACGTCGAAGCGCCGAGGCTCCTCTCCCCCTTGGGATACGCGGCAAAACCGGCGAATCGGGACCCGAAAAGAAAATCCTCGGTTTCCTGTTCCCCGGGGGACAGACGGAGGAAAATCCGCGACACCCCATCCTCCGCGCCCCGGACCGCACCCTCCGGATCAGGCAGCGCGGTGATGATGTTGCCGCACTTCTCCAGGTTGTTTTCCGGGAACTTCACCAATGCGCCCTTTTCCACCCGGAGAAAGAGGTCCCGCACCCCCTCCACCTTTTCCGCCGCCTCCATGCCCGATATTTCCTCCACCCTGCCGGGGATGGATATGAAGGCCCTTTCCGCAGAGGTCCAGTTCCGCCGGGGACGGAGGTCCCCCGGAGGCAGCCCCACGGCGATGTTCAGGGCCCCCCGGGTCACTTCCACACCGCTGGAGTAGGGGAAGGTCCAGCCGGACATGTAGCCCCCGGACAGGCGGGCGGCCACCTCCCCGACCATCGGACCCCGGGGAGAGTAAAAAATGTCCCCCTTGGCGGCGCCGTTGCGGATGCCCAGGGCGGCTATCGCCTTCCTGAAGGTTTCCGCCAGGGCTCCGGCGACCTCCGCGCCGGCCCGGGTGGGCATGGTATGGCCCAGTTCGACGAAATAGGGGGGAAAGAAAATGTGGCGGTCCGCGATGCCGCAGATATGGACCTTCCCCCGGTACACCAGGGCATCGAGACTGAACTCCGGCCCGGGGATGAACTCCTCGACGATGACCGCTCCGGACCGGGAGAAGGACAGGGCCTTCTCGGCCCGGGACCGGAGCTCCTCCGGGGACATGACCTTTTCCACCCCCCGGGCCCCCATATTGTCCACCGGCTTCACCACCACAGGGTAGGTCCAGGCCGGCAGCGTCACCTCCCGGATGTTCCGCTCGGTGTAAGATCGAAAGTCCGGGCTGGGGACCCCATTCTCCCGGAACAGCCGGCGCATCCGGGATTTATCGGTGGCGTTCAGGGCGGTCTCATAGGGGATTCCCGGAAGCCCCAGGCTCTCCGCCACATAGGCCACCGAGGCGGAAAAATCGGTGCCGGCGGTGAAGACCCCGTCCAGTCCGCCGTTCCGCGCATGGAAGGCGGCCCTTTCCCGGAGTTTTTCCCGGTCCTTCAGGTCCACCTGCTCGAAGATATCCGCCTGCCCCACCCCGGGGGCCCGGGGGTTCGCGTCGGCGACGATGAGCTTCCAGCCCATCCGGCGGGCGATGCGGAGAGCGGGAAGCTGCATGACCCCCGCGCCGAGAATCATCACCGTTCTGCGTGTCTTACCCATGCGGCAGCCTCTGGGCGTAAATCTCGAAGGTGTCCCCCAGGCCGAAGAACCGCCCCGCCCACCGGCAACCCCGCTCCCCCAGGAGGGCCCGCAGGGCCGCCGGGTAGCGATCGGGATGAATCCCGGTGAAACGGATCCTCCGGATCCGGAAGCCGAACATGTCCAGCGCCCTCCGGGCCGAGGAGGGATCCCAGAGGGTGTAGTGGTCCCGGGGGCTCCGGGCGTGGAATTTTTCCGGATAAAAGCGCCCGGTGAGCCCCCGGGCGTTGGGGGTGGACAGGGCGAGAAAGCCCCCGGGTTTCACCAGCTCCGCCGCTTTCTCCAGGCCCCGCCGCAGAGGATTGAAATGCTCCGCCACATACCAGAGGCTCAGGACATCGAAGCGTTTCCCCTCTTCCCAGGTCAGAAAATCACCCCGCTCCGCGGGGATTCCCAGCCTCTCCCGGACGTGGCGGACGGCGCTCTCCGATACGTCCAGCCCCTGGACCGCAAACCCCGCGTCCCGGGCCGCGGCCAGGAAGGGCCCGTAGGCGCAGCCCACGTCCAGCAGCGTCCGTCCTTCGGCCCCGCCCAGCAGAGGAACGAGAACATCCAGACGCCGCCGGGAGATTTCCCGGATGGCATCGAAGTCCTCCAGATAGGTGCGGCCGTACTGGGCGCGGTAGTCCCGGAAAAAATAGTCCTCGTTGTAGACCATCTCCCGGGGGGAAAAACCCAGCATGTAACGCATGCCGCAGCGGCGGCACCGGAAGAAGCTGGCGTCTTCTCTCCGATGGGCGGCCGGATTCTCCCCCTCCCCGCATACCGGGCAGAGGGGAGTTCCGGAGGGCCGCAGCTCCCGGACAAGGCCGGAAAGGCTGCCGGGGGAGGCCGGGACCTCCTTCCGCCGCGGGAGGCTGCCGGGCCGGAGAACCGCCGTTTCCAGCTTTCTCCGGTTAATCTTTCCCAGGCCCAGCGAGGAGAAACCCTCCCGACGGGAAAGGCGGCGATGATACGGGCTGGGGTCCAGCAGGAGGGGGACGGCGCCCTCCTTTTCCGCCTCGTAGGGGGTCAGACCGAAGGAGGTGAGAACCGCGTCGTAGTTCCCCAGGATCGGCCGAAGGTCGCCGAGCCCCCGGAAAACCCGGATGCGTTCATCCCGGGGGTCGGCGCCGGATTTTCCGCCGGGGGGAGCCTTCCGGGCGGCGGAGCCGGTTTCCATTACGAAGACCTCCGCGCCGGGGGCTTCCACCGGTGAGGAGAAGGCGGGGCCCTGGACGACGTGGATATCCCGGGGGAGGAAGAGCCCCGATTCCAGAAGGGTCCGCAATGCCCGGTTCGTCAGTCCCGCCGGGTCCTCTCCGCCGAAGGAGACGAGGATCGTCCGAAGCCGGTCCGGCCGCTCCCTGCCCCGACCCGGCGGGCCGTCGGCGATGAGGCCGGGATCCCGGACATTGGGGGGAAGGTTTCGGGAAAGACGGGGAAAGGTATCGACGAGATACGAAAAGAGCCTCCGGGAAGGCCCCCCTTCGTCCAGGCCCACAGTGACCCGCCCCATCCCTATGTCCCGGAAATCGGCGATACCGGTGGCCCGGCGGTCGAAAACCACGAGATCGGCCTCAAAATCTCCGGGCCGGAAGATCACCGCCTCCGGGGGCAGGTCCGGCGCCGCCGACCGGATTGCGTACTCTGCTCCCCCGGCGGAGCCGCCGGCATCCCGGGGCAGAAGGATGCGTCCCTGCCCGCCCAGGCGTCCCAGAAGACGCAGGCAGCGTTTCAGGTGTCCGGTGCCCATGCCCTTCCCCACCGCCGGGGCCAGGAGAACCTTCATCATCCCCGCCCCTCCCCGGCGTCGCGGGACCGGATCCAGGCCATGAGGTCCGCCAGCCGGGGCGGCCCCTCTTTCCAGAGCGCCGCCACCCCGGCGGAGACCCGGTCGAAGTCCTCCGGGGTGTCCACGGTGACCGAAAAACGCTCCCGGTGACGCTCCTCCGCCAGCGGCCGGTGCAGGTCGAAGAGGTCGGGGCGCCGGTACAGGAAGGAGCTGACATGCTCCCGGTCGTAGGGGTCCGCCGCGTCCCGGTCCGCCCGGAACAGGGCCTCCGTCCGGATGATCTCCACTCCGCAGCCCAGGGGAAGCCCGAAAAAGGCGCTGTAGTCGGCCTTCCGGGCACGGTGCTCTTCCAGGATGCGGCGGCCCATCTCCCAGGAAACCAGCGGGTTGTCCCCGGTGGCCCGGATCACCGTGTCCGCGGGGTGGGCCTCCAGGGCCTCCCGGAACCGGCGCAGCACGTCCAGCGGCGAACCGGAGAAGAGGACGAAGCCCGCCGCCTCCGCCAGGGGAAGGAAGGGGCTGCGGCTTTCATGGTCGGTGGCCAGGATGTACCTGTCCGCGGGGATCTTCCGCAGAGCCTCCATGACGAAGGACAGGAGGGGGCGGCCGAGGACCTCCCGCATCGCCTTTCCCGGAAGCCGGGTGGAACCCATCCGGGCCTGAAGGATCACCGCGGCGGTCATTCCGGGTCCTCCCAGAGTTCGGTGACGCTGGAGGAGTCCATCCGGAAGCGGTACCCGTTTTTTTCCACCCAGGAACGGACCCGCCGGAACTCCCGGACGGCGGTGAGGAGGCCGCATCCGCAGCGGAAATAAAAGGACGCGAAGCGCCCCAGAGGCAGAACCCCCCGGTCTCCGGTGAAGCGGACCGCGAGGTTTTTCAGGAAGAAGGCCCGGTACCCCGCGTCGGGGGTCAGGTCCTCGGCGGTCACCGAATCTCCCGGACTCAGCCGGAAGTCCCGGAGGCAGAGAATTTTCTCTCCCCAGAGATGGGCGCGGAAACCGAAGTCCATTTTCTGCCAGTAGGGGTTTTCGATCCCCGGGTCGTAGCCCCCCAGCAGAAAATACTTCTCCCGGTCGTAGATTCCGCAGGAATCCTGGGGGAAGAGAGTGGGAGACTCCTCTTTCGTGGGGACGATGGACAGGACTTTGAGCCGTTTTTTATCGAAGGCCGGCGCCTGGAGCGCCGGAAGGACCTCCCCCTTCCGCCCGATGAACCAGGGGGCGGCGCAGAGAAGACGGTTCTTCCGGAGTCTTTCGACCAGGGGGCCGGAAAAAGTGTCCGCGGGAACGCTCAGGTCGCTCCACAGGACCGCCGCCAGATCTCCGGATGATTCCCGCATCCCGATGTCGATTCTCCTTCCCGGATCGGCAGGGGAATGGAGAAGGATGAAACGGATCCGGGGAAACCGCAACGACAGGGGCTCGATGTCGTAGGACGCCTCCGGGCCCTCAATGGAGAGGATCTCCTCGGCTCCGAGTCTTTCGAATTCGGCGAAAACCTCCGCCCGGTTGAGGATCCCCCCCCGATGCAGCAGGATCAGGGACAGACCCCGCCGTCGCCCCGAGACGCGCCTCCCCTTCCCGCCCCCCACGACGGTATAGGATGGGGGAAGATCAGAAGTTGAAGGTGTAGTACTCATCGCAGGCTCCGCAGATGCCGTTGTAGCTTTCCGCCAGATGCTCCCGGTATACCTCCGCCCCCCGGGCCCAGATGACCGGCAGATCCTCGGCCAGGGCATTGCCCATGACCCGGCCCCGGCGGAGGTCTTCCCGGCAGAGGGGCACGGTCCCGTCGATGAGCACCGAAAGATCCCGCTGCAGATGCCGGCAGGGGAAACGTTTCAGCGGCGACAGGTCGGTGACCTTGCGCTGGGGCAGGAACCCGCAGAAATGGTCGTACTTCTGAATGATGACCTGGGGGGTTTTCTCCCGCCAGGTCCTGAAAAAAGTCTCCATCCCCTCCTCGTTTTCCTTCATCCGCAGGGCCTGCACATAGGTCTGCCCGGGGAAAAGCTCCAGGAGGCTTTCCGCCCGCCCCACAGCCTCGGCGAAGCCGGGACCCCGCATCCGCAGATAGCCCGCCTCGTCGGAGGCGTCCAGGGACACGATCCACGTCACCCTCTCTCCCAGAAGGTCGCGGACCCCCCGGAGGACATCCTCCCCCCAGCCGAGGCCGGAGGTCTCCACCAGCAGCCGCAGGGCGGGCCTCCGGGCCGCGGATTCGGCGAGCCGGATGAAATCGGGGTGCAGGGAAGGTTCGCCCCAGAGGGAAACACCCACCACCGCGTCCCCGCAGAAAGCGGCGATCTTCTCCAGAAGAGCGTCAAAATGGGCGGGATCCATGAACGCCCGCTTCCGAAGGATGTCTCCGCCGAAAACCGGGTAGGGGCAGGAAAAACAGGCCTGGGGACAGCCTTCCACGATCTGGATGCCGATGTAGGCCGGAAGGGTTCTGAGGATCTCCGGCTTCTCCTGCAGTATCCGGCTCACCTCTCCGGCGTCCCGGGGGTCATCCTCCGCCAGACGGAGGCACAGCAGGCTGTTCCTTTCGCTGTCCGTGGTCAGGGAGGCCCGGAGCTGCCGCAGGTCCACCGGAGAGAGTTCGGTTTCCAGGTCGAAGGAATTGATGTCCCGCCCGATGAGCGTGAAAAGGGCGTCCCGCTCCAGGGGGGAGGCCGGGGTTTTCAATTGCGCGGCGACGGCCGGAAGGGCCGCGGTTTTCAGGATCTCCGGGGCCAAACCGTAGGGATAGCCGTCGGCGAAGGTGTAGTCGGCCACATACCGCAGATGGTTCTCCATCATCGTCAGGCTGAGCCCGGCGTCCAGGAAGGGGCAGTCCCCGTACACGTAATACAGGTTGTCCCGGCCCCGGGAGAGTTCCGACAGGGCCCCGATGAGGGCGGCATCGGTATTTTCCCGAAGCTCCAGGCGCCGCAGGTCCCGGACCGCGTCCGGTGATTCCCCGGGGGGCAGAAGGACGGCCACCTCCGACTGGGGCGCGAGACGGCCCGCATAGGCGAGGACCCTGTCCAGAGCCGTCCGGCCTCCCATTTCGCGGGCCCAGCCCCGGCCGCACCCGAGATTAACGACCACCATATTTTTCATAATCCTCAATATTATCGACATGTCAGAAACCCATGTAAACCGTGGGTTGCCTCTTCTTGTCAATTCCCGGTGAAAAAGGTACCCTGTTTCCATGGTCGGGGCGGTCGACAGAATCTACCGGGTGGGCGAACTGACCGGACAGATAAAGAATCTTCTGGAAAACTCCTACCCCTTCGTCGCGGTGGAGGGGGAGATATCGAATTTCCGGCCCTCCGCGGCGGGACACCTGTATTTCACCCTGAAGGACGGGGAGGCCATGCTCTCCGCGGTGATGTTCCGGGGCCGGGCGGCCCGGCTCTCCTTCATCCCCCACGACGGAAGGCTGGTGGTCGCCCGGGGCGGCCTGACGGTCTACCCCCAGCGGGGTTCCTACCAGATCGTCTGCGAAAGCCTGGAGCCCGCCGGGGAGGGCGCCATCCTGGCGATGCTGGAGGAGCGGAAACGCCGCCTGGCCGCCGAGGGGCTCTTCGATCCGGCGCGGAAAAAGAAGCTTCCCTCCCACCCGGAAAGGGTCGGGGTGGTCACCTCCCCCACCGGAGCGGCGATCCGGGATATCCTGAAAGTGCTGGGGAGGCGCCACGGGGGTATTCACGTGGTGGTGCTCCCCACCCCGGTGCAGGGGGAGGAGGCGGAGGAACTCATCGCCGCCCAGATCCGCCGGGCCAACCGGCACCATCTGGCGGATGTTCTCATCGTAGGCCGGGGAGGCGGCTCCCTGGAGGATCTTCTGCCCTTCTCCGGGGAAAAGGTCGTCCGGGCCATCGCGGAATCGGAGATTCCGGTGATCTCCGCGGTGGGTCACGAAACCGACACCACCCTGTCCGATCTGGCGGCGGACTATCGGGCCCCCACCCCTTCCGCGGCGGCGGAGGCGGTGTCCCGGGCCCGGGACGATCTGCTGCGGGATGTCCGGGAGATGCGAAGCCGTCTGGAGGAGTCACTGACCAACAGGATCGAAAAAATCCGGCTCCTTCTGGAGCGCTTCACCCCGGAGAACCTGGAGCGGGGAATCCGGGTCCTTCTGCAGCCCCGACTCCTGCGCCTGGACGACGCCAAGGAGAGGCTGGTGGAGGGAGCGCGGAGCCTGACCCTGACCCGCCGCCGCCGCCTGGAACTGGCGGCGGCCCAGCTGGAATCCTGCTCGCCCTTCGACATCCTGAAGAGGGGCTACTCCATCGTCCGGGCCGCCGCCGGCGGGATCGTCACATCCGCGGGAGACCTGCGGCCGGGAGACGGCCTTACCATTCGTTTTTTTCGAGGAGAGGCAGATGCGGCAGTCGAAAAAACCCGTCCCGACTAAAAGCTTCGAGGAGAGGCTGAAGCGTCTGGAGGAGATCAGTTCCGGGATGAAGGAAGGAGGGATACCCCTGGAGGAGGCGGTGAACCGCTTCGAGGAGGGCATCCGCCTGGCCGCCTCCCTGGAGAAGGATCTCTCCCGGATCGAGCGACGGATCGAAATCCTGGTCAACAGCCCCGAAGCGGAGGACGAGAAGCCGGAACTGGAACTCTTCTCCGGCCTGGATCAGGAGGAGGAGAAGGCCCCGGACCGATAGCCCGGCGCCCGGCCTCGCCGGGCCTCACCCGCGGGTCAGCCGCGCCTCACCCGCCCCCCGGACCGGCGCCGCGGTACTCCGGGGGAAGCTGTATTTTATCCCCCGGTTTTATTCCCAGCCTCGCGAAGGCGCCCCGGTTGACCTCCAGGGCGAACCGGACCGCGAAGCTGGACTCCACCGGTCGCAGAGATTCCGGCGCCAGATCGAATATCTCCCTGACCGTTCCATCGGCGGACAGGTAGGCCAGGGACAGGGGAATCGTGGTGTTCTTCATCCAGAACGAAAGACGCCGGTCCCGGTCGAAGACGAAGAGCATACCCTCCTCCGCTCCCAGCTCTTTCCGGAACATCAGGCCCCGGGCCTGCTTGGCCGGGGTGTCGGCGATTTCCACCGAGAAGAGGACTCCTCCCAGCTCCATGCGGGTTTTTCTGAAACCGGCCTCGCAGCCCGCGGCTCCGCCCAGAAAGGCCAGAACCAGGACTGCGGCGGCGCCGCGGCGGAAAACCGACCCTCCCATGACGGGCCTCCTCGCTAAAACAGGTCCAGAAACCGGGCCCGGGACATATCCTCCACGGATTTTTCCGCCGCCCCCGCGGCCCTGATGGACGCGAAGGTTCCCCGGTCCACGTATTTCACCGTCAGGGGCTTCTCCAGGGACAGGCGGAGAGTCTCCGATTCCCAGACCGCCCCGGAGGGATCAAGGTCCGCCGGGGGGCCGTATTTCCGGGAAAGCCCGGTGAACAGGGAATAATAATCCACCTTTTCGGGATCCAGATACAGGGTCAGGATGTAGAGACGGTCCTGGTGAAACTGGAAGAGGCCCCGTTTCACCTGGTAACTTCCGGCGCAGTCAATGACGGTTTCCGGTCTTCGGGGCAGAAAACTCACGTCCCGTTCCCCCCGGTAGCGGAAGTAGGGGTTTCCCGGAAGATTTTTCTTGACGGTCCCGATGTCATCCCCCAGCCGTATCCCGGCGAACTCGGCCTCCGGTTCGGGGAATCCCCCGGGTCCGGTCTGGGCCGGCAGCAGGGGGGAGAGAATGAGGGCGGAGGCCAGGAGGAAAAACCCGCGTTTCACTCTTCTACTATCGGCCTCCCGATGGAGGGTGTTGATTTTTTTCTCCCCCGGTGTAACCTTGACAGCATGAGGGGAAGGATTTTTCACCCCCGCCGCCGGCGGGCCTCCCGTCCGTTTCCGATGCTGGTCCTCGCCGCCTGGATCGCCTGCCTTCCGTTCCCCGCCCCGGCCGCCCCCCCGGGGGAAGACCCGCCGGATCTCCTCCTGGCCACCGAGTCCGATTTCGACATCGAAACCTGGGGAAGCGCCGGGACACCCGGAGGGGGGCCACCCCCGGCGATCCTGGTGGTGGAGTCCCAGCCCGCCGGCGCCGAGGTCTACCTGAACCATGCCTATGCGGGGATGACGCCGCTGACGGTGAAGGACCTTCCCCCCGGCGGGTACCGGGTTTCCCTGCAGAGAAAGAATTACCGGGAAGCCTCGGTTTTCCTCACCCTGGACCCGGGGCGGACCTTCCGGGTCTTCGGCCGGCTGAGGTCGGAAACAGGCGCTCTGCGTGTCAGCCCCCGGCCTGCGGACGCGGAAATATACGTCGACGGCCTCCGGATCCGGGTTTCCGAAGGGCTTTTTCCCGTGGGAACACACCGGGTCACGGCACGGCGTTTCGGCTACCAGGATTTCTCCGCCGATGTCCTGGTCCAGGCGGACCGGACCACCGAACTGGCCGTCCCGCTCTCTCCGGCGGTGTTCGCGGCCCGGGATTTCACCGTTTCCCGGAAACGGCTCAACCCGGACAACCCGGGCCTTACGGGGCGGTCGGATCTGGACTTTTCCGTCACCGCCCCGGGAAGGGGCCGCATCATCCTGTATGCCGCCGACGGAACACCGGTGCGGACCCATGTGTTCCCCGACTTTTCCACCTGGGCCCAGTCTTTCCGCTGGGACGGACGGGACGACGCGGGCCGGCCCCTGCCGGACGGGCCCTATCGGGCCCTTCTATCCGTGGAATCCCGGGACGGGAAAATCCAGGGCAGCATGGCGGCGGAGGTCGTTCTGGACCGCAGCCTCCTCATCCGTTACCGGAGCATCCACCACGGACAGCCCGGCCTGATGTACGCCCCCCTCACCTCCAGTCTCCCTGCGGGGAGCTTCCAGCTGGGAACGCTTTTCGCGGGGGAAGCGGACCGTCCCGGGGGAGGGGAATGGGAGAGGCGGTATGCGGCCCAACTGGGTGCGGTGGTGGGGCTGGCGGCCGGCCTGGAGCTGACCCCCGTCCTGTCCCTGGAGCCCCTGGCGGACCCGGGAGAACCCCGGCTGGACGCGTCGCTGGGGCTCAAGTACGCCCTCCGGAAAGACGACGGCGGGCCGTTCTCCCTTTCGGCCACCCTGGGGGGGCATGTCTCCAGCAGCCCCGCCTACGCCGGGCTCTCCCGGTTTCCCGGCCTCACGGCAGGTGCCGTTCTGGGGCTCCGCTTCGGTTCCCTGGGGTTTGCCGCCGCACCGGAGCTTCTGGTTTCGCCCTACCGGATCGGCGATAACGGCGGAGCGGGAAGGGAACCCGGCCTGGACGCCGCCGTTCTGTCCCGGTTCGGGCTCTATCTGGAAACCGGCCCTCTGCTGGCGGGGTTTTCCACGGTCCTGGCCGCCCGGACGGGTTCGGGCCCGCCCCGCCTTCTGTACCCCATCCATACCGGATTCGAGGTGCACGGGCTCCTTCCCGACTCCCTCCTCTTCCTGAGCGCCTTCCTGTCCTGGGAATACTCCCCCGACCGGATCCGCCGGCTTTTTCTCGGGACCGGCCTGGGGATCGTGTACTAGAAACCCCTGCCCCGGTCGATGTAGATGCTGAGAATGATGGAAAGAATCAGCGCCAGACCGATGACCACGAAGAGAAAAAACCAGAGCTGCATCTTTTTCGTTCCCGGCCACTCCCGCTCCGGGCTCCGGGAAACGGGGATCCTGACCGACCTCTCCTTCCTTCGTGACGGGGCCGGCGAGCTCAGATAGCCGCAGCGGGGGCAGCCCCCGTAGAACTGCCCCGCCCCCCCGGTGAAACCGCAACGGGGACAGCGGACGTCGCTGAAGAACCTGCCGCAGCCGGGACAGACCCTGTCCCGGGCCGCCACCTCCCGCCGGCAGTTTTCACAGAAAAACTTCGGGGTTCTCATTTTTTGCGTATCGCCATCAGGGTCAGGTCGTCGTACTGATCATCCTCCATGATATGGCTGTAGAAGTTGTAATTGGGGAAATCCCCGGGGTTCGGGTTTTCCAGGGGCCGGGCGAAGTATCGGCCGTAGAGAGAGAAGGTCTTCTTGAGAAAATCGTCGATCTTCCGGTCCATCATGATCCTGTCGCCCGCCCCCGCCCGGGGGTCGGGATAGATCCGGAATATCTTCTCCACCGAAACCAGAGCCGTCACCACGTTCTCCGCCGAGGGTTCGCAGCCGCTGAAGTCGAAGACCAGCTCCTCTCCGGCGACGGGATTGTGCTGTTTCTCCAGCCGGAAAACCCTGCGGTTCATCACCGCTTCGATGATTTCCCTGATCCTCTCCTCCCCCATCATTTCATCCTCCACCGGGTCGTCCCCCTCCTTCTCCGGCGGAAGCTGCAGGATATCGAAATTCGGTTTCCGGAGTTTCCGGTGTGCCTCATCCACGCCGTCGGTGAAGAGCATCATGATGTCCCCGGGATTGAGGGGCAGCTGGACCTGCTCGAAGGGCGTTTTCATTTCTATCATGAAGTTGGGAAAAACCCCGGTGGCGGGGCAGTCGTTCAGAATTATCCGCTTCAGGCTCCGGGTTTTCGCCTCGTAGATGCGTAGCACCCGGTCCCCGGCGTGGGTCACATGGATGCGCCCGGTTTTGACATTGACGATCCCCAGGGTCATGGCGGCGAAGCGCCCCTTGAAGCCCTGGGACTCCAGGACGTCGTTGATCTGGTACAGCAGAGGAACCATATCCGGGCCGGCGCCGATGCGCAGATTTTTGAAATAGGAGGTGAAAACCGTGGCCACCTGCACCATGATGAGGGCCGCCGGGACGCCTTTTCCGGCGACGTCGCACTTGATGAAGGCGTAATTGTCCTCCTCCAGTCTGCGGAATTCGAAGTAGTCCCCGGAAACTCCCTTGGCCCCCTCGTAGTACCCGAAGAACTCACCGTCGGAGGTCTCGGACTTGCCGGTAGTCAGCTTCTTGCCCCCTGGGCCGATCTCCAGGGGAATGAACATTTTCTGGATCTCCTTTCCCACCGTCAGGTCCTTGCTGGCTGCGGCGGCCCGCACGAGCCCCTGGGTCATCTGATTGATCGTATCCGCCAGTATGGAAATCTCGTCCCGGGTCCTGACGTCGATGACGTGGTCCCGCAGGTCCTCCTTGTCCTCCGTATCCCGGATCCTCTCCACTCCCTGCACCAGTCGCCGGATGGGGATGATGGTGATGGAGGCCAGAACGAGGGCGCCGAAGACTCCCACCACCAGCGCCGCCAGGGCCACCACGGCGGTGATGAGAACCAGAGTCTTTCCGGAGGTTTCCACCTCCCGGAGTATCTCTTCGGTGGAGACCCCGAGCCGGACCAGTCCCCGGTAGTAGGAATCCACCCCGGCGATCCGGTAGAGAACGGGTTTGTAGAAGGTATAGTCGGTGATCCTCCGGTCCAGGATCCTCTTGCTGAACAGGTCCCGGAGCATGTTCCAGCGGCCGCGAAGCCAGGGAAGGCCCGAATAATCCGGCAGATCCGTGGAAAACCCGGGCTGGGAGTGGACCGTCCGCCCCAGTTTGGCCAGGACCTCGTCGATCTCTCCCCGCAGAACACTGTCCCGCTTCTGCAGGTCCTGAAACCGGTTCCGGGATTCGGGATCGTTCCGGGTGGCCAGCCGGCGCAGTTCTCCGCCGATGCGGTCCAGTTCCGCGGCGGTCTCCCTCAGCCCTCCCCGGGCGGCTTCGTCGATTTCCCGGGCCAGAGTCTCCTCCAGCGGACTGATATCGTCCTTCATGCGGGACTCCCCGGGGACGACCTCCCCGGTATCGATCTTGCCTCCGATCTTTTTATCGTTGGTGGCCCAGACGAATCCCCGGGCCGCCACATCGGAAACGCTCCTCCCGGTGATGGTGGCGAAGCGTGCCTCACTCATGGCGGAGGTCTGCAACGGCAGGATCCCCAGTTCCAGGGTGTTGCCGCTGGGCAGATAGGTCCTCGCCCCGGTGGAGAGGCTCTCCAGCAGGACCGAAGCGCGCTGGAAGAGGCCCTCCGCCAGATTCCTCTCCTGGTTCGTGGTCATATAGAAACCCAGGGGGATGGACACCATCAGCACCACCGAAATGATCAGCATCGTAATGAAAAGCGTGAATTTGACCCGGAGGCCGATCCCCTTTTTCTTCATGGCCAGAATCCTCTCTTGTTTTTTGGCCCAGTGGGCGTTGTCGCCGGTGATCAGCGCCACCGCCTCGAGCCGCAGACGCCTCCCCTCGGTGACCAGGTCTCCCAGGCGGAGGACGGAAAAGAAGGCGGCGCAGGCGAGGAACACCACCACTATCCACACGGCCAGGGCGTTTCCGGTGAGCATGATGGGGGGGCGCCGCAGGGGCTTCCACAAAGGATCGTAGTAGACGTTGAAATCCCCGTATTTGATGGTGCCCGGACTCTCCATGCTCAGCGGGTTGCGGGCGAAGACGATGCCCCGCAGGGGGTGGCGCACCCCCACCCGATAACTGCCGTCCCGGATTTCCGCCACCGCAGGCCCCACTATCCGGCGGTCGTCCCGGACCCGGTAGTCTCCGGAGGAGCGGCTGAAAACGTAGTCGTAGGGAAGCCTTCCGTCCCGGTCCAGGATGACCTCCGACACCTGGCCGTCCACCGCGAACCCCCGGCCGATGATGGAAAGGGTGATGGCTCCCAGAGAGTCCTTCACGGCATCCACGAAGGTTATGACGGTCTCCGGGACATGTTTGTTCAGATGCACGAAAAGCGTCGACCCGGGGCCGACGTTGCCCACCTCGTCCACCGCCGCGACGTCCAGGGCCCAGAGGCCGTCGTCGTTGTTCCGGAGGCTCATCCGGGGCTCGCGGGTCATCACCGTCCGGGGCAGAGGGAGAGGTGCGGCGTCACGGACCAGCAGCGCGTCCCGGCTCTCCCCGATGCGCCGGAAGGCGTAGGTGTACCCCGCCACATCGTCATCCGGCGGCGCCTTCCAGACCAGGTCGATGGAATTGGACACCAGATAACCCAGCTCGTCCTTTTCCGGGTCGGGGAACTCCACCGGGCCCGGCGGCTCCCGGTCCCGGACATAGGCCGTCGTTCTCTGAGCGGACCAGTTGCCGGCGTAGTCCCTGGCGGCGAGGTGGAAGTACCAGGTCCCGTCCTCGGGGGCCTGGAACTCGGCGGTGCGGGTGTTTTCCAGGACCATGGTCTTTTGGGGAACCTGGGCGTCCCTGTCCCGGGTCCAGAGATAGCTGAACCCTTCGATTCCCGATGAATCCCGGGGCAGGGTCCAGCGGTACCGCACCAGGTCCCCCCGGCTCCTCTTTCCCGCCGTATAGGTGAGTGGGGTCACCACCGGAGGTTCCACCGTGGTGTCGGGCTTGAGCTGCACGATCCGGGACTGGTCCCCCCGGCGGTTTTCCCAGAAAATCCGGAGCTCCTCCCCCTGGATCACCGGCCGCGGGAAGGTAGAGCCCCCTTCCATGGGGCTCAGATCCTTTTCGTTCCAGAAGACCCCCTGTTTATCGGCAATGAAGATGTGGTCCGCCCCCTTGCGGTTGTCGAACCATAAAAGAAAGGTCCGGTCCCGGTAACGGAGGATCTGCGGAAAGTTGGCCGCCTGAAACCCGCCGGTGACCTTTTCGGCGGCGGAGAGGATCCTTCCCTCCCCGTCGATTTCCATGTAATGGATCTGCGGAAGCTCCCTTCCGGACCTGCGTTCCCAGGTCACACCGATCCTGCCGTCCACGTCCGCCAGGAAGGGCCGCTGGTTGTCCACCTGGGCGGGGAGGTAGGTCTCGCCGGACAGTCCCTTCGCGAAACCGGAAAGCCAGACCAGGGGACCCCAGGAGGTTCCGCCGTCTCCGCTGATCCGGAGGAAAAGCTGGTAGGCCGCCCCCTCCCCCGCCCGCAGGGCCTGAAAGACGACGTACTCCCGCCCCTGGAACGACACATGATGGGGGAGGAAACTCAGGGTGAGATCGGTTTCCGGAGCCAGGGGGCGCGGCTCCGGCCAGGAGGTGACGGTATCCGAAACCGTGTAATACAGGGCCAGGACATCGCCCAGTTCCTGGGTGACGAAAAGCAGAAAGCCGCCCGATCCGGTGATGAAGAGCCGGGGGGCGAGAGTGGTGGGGAGGACGGTTTTGATCGAGGACGTCGTAAAGGTGGCTCCCCCGTCCCGGGACACGAGAAACTGGATGGTGTTCTCCCCCGCCAGAACCGCCACATGGATGGTTCCCTCCTTGTTCACGGCCAGGGAGAAGATGGGGCTGGGGTTTCCCAGATAAGAATATGGGCCGGCGAATCTGCGGTTCTCCGTCCAGGTCTTTCCGTCCCGGCTGACACGGATGGAGAGGAAGGATTCCCCCCCGGCGGAACCTCGGGAAACCGTTTCCTGCCAGACCAGGGCCGTGACCCCGCCGCCGGTCTGCGCCTGGGGATACCTGCCGCCGGAGGAGACGAGAATTTCCGGGTCCTCCCAGTACAGGTCCTGGGGGAAGATCGGAGAGGCCAGGCGGAGAAAGAGAAAAAGTCCCGCCGTGAGAAATCCGCGGCGCCGCATCAGATCCTTGATTCGATTCTCCTTTTCAGTTCCAGCAGGGGCGGATAGTTTCTGGTCTCCTTATTCTGCAGAAGCCTTTCCACAATGGCAAGGGCTTCGAAGTAGTTTCCCGCGATGAACAGCCTCTCCGCGTTGCGGTACTGATCCTCGGCGACGCTGGAGAGAACCACGCTGGTCTGTCCGCCCACGGCGATCTGGACCCGGTCCTTGAGTTCCATGGCCCGGCGGTTGTCCGGATTCAGTTCGATGGCCCGGTTGAGCTGGTCCAGGGCGATGGCGAACTGGGAACGATTGTTGGAGGATACGATGGAAGCGGCCCTGTCGTAGAGGACCTCCGACTCGGTGATGTCCTGCCGGCTCGGAGGGCGGGTCCTGATTTTCAGGATGATCTCTATTTCGAAGATCGCCGCCTTGAGCCCCGGGAAGTTCGGATCGATCTGCTCCAGGTCCAGGAGGTCCCGATACCCTTCCTCGGGTTTGGTCTTCAGCTTTTCGGAGGCCTCCTTGAACATGGAGCGGAACCGGGCGGCAAAGGCCTCCCGATCCTTGATCTGGGCGATGCGCAGCTGGAGAACACTGGCCTCCTGGTTGTACGGGAAGGTCATGGTTACCTGTCGGATCTTCTCCTCCGCTCTGGCCAGATGGACCAGGGCCTCCCTCCGGGATCCCTTATCCATCAATTCCTTCCCCCGGGAATAATCCTGCCGGGCCAGGTTCAGAAGCTGGTTCATTTCCGGATACAGGGGGTCGGTTTCCAGAAGAACCCGGTCCGCCTTGACCGAAAGGGCGGCCCGGACATAACCCAGCCAGCGTTTCACCTCCGGCTCGTCCTCGATATGGGTGGTCCTCCATCGACTCTGGGCCTGGGCGAGGACGCTTTCCGCCCGGAAGAAGTCCTTGCCGTCGTAGAGCCGTTTCCCCTCGTTGAGAAGCCGGCGCACTTCCAGGACAATCTGGTTGTTCAGGGCCTTCACGATTTCCGCGTCCAGCGCCAGAAGCCGGGCGTCGCTCTGCCTCCGGAAGGCCGGGTCCTCCTGATGGGAGAGGCTGGTGGAAAAAGCCTGCCGCGCCGACTTGATGTTCTCACCGGCCAGGTCGTAATTCCCCTGGCGGATCGCCGACTCCGCCTCGGCGATTTTCCGGTTGCCCTCGTTCTTGTACCGTTCCGCCAGAAGGAGGGACTCCCGCGCCCTTTCTCCGGCGGCCCGGACGGAGGCCTCGAGCTTTTCGATCTCCGCCAGGTTGTTTCCGGCGCCGGTCGTTTTCGCCGTCAGTTCCGGATAATCCCGGATCCCGGGGTTTTCGTTCCGGTACGCGGCGATGAAGTCTTCGGTGGACTTCCTCAGAGAACTCAGGGCTCCCGGGAGGCGGCCGAGAATTTCCAGACTCTCCGCGGGGTAGCGGAAGACCGCCGTCTCCACCCCTCCCCCGGGCATTTCCACCCTCTTCTCCACCCCGTCGAGGAAGGACTGGGCCCGGCGGAAATCCTCCGACCGGGCCGCCAGACCGTCGTTCAGGGGCCGGATTTCCAGACCGGCGATCCGGTCCACCGTTTCGGCTTCCATGGCACGCAGACGCCCGCCCCAAAGCCCCAGGTCGTCCAGAAGCCCGGCGGCGAGCCCCCGGGCCGTCTCGTCGGAGAGGGGATTGTCCCGCAGGGATCCCATCTCCCGGCCCCACTTTCCCTCCAGCAGCTCCAGGGTCTCTTCGCCGTTCCGCAGGGTCCCCCGGTAGGCCCGGAGTTCCGGAACCCCGGCATCGGGAGGGGGAGGGTCCCGGTGGGCCGTCTGGATCACTCCCGCCAGATCGGCATAGGCGGCCGCCCCCCCCCGGGCGGTGGAGACCCCCAGGTACAGGCCGGTTTCGGATGCCACGGCGTTCCAGACCAGAGGGTCGGCGACTCCCAGTTCGGGGGGAACCGCCTCAAACCAGAGCGCCAGAACCCGTTCCGCCGCCGCCGCATCGACGCCGGCATCGGTGAAAAATTTTCGGGCCCGGACAACCTCCTGAGGCTGCAGGAGGCCCCGCCCCGCGGACAGGGCGGTTTCGCTCCTCTCCCGGAGACGACGGGCGAAAAGCGAGGCTTCCTTCATCATGAGTTCCGCGGCGCCCTTCAGCCCCTCCGGCGATACCGCGTTCCGGCGGCCCGCGGCGAACCTCATGGTGATCCCCAGAAAGAAGTCCTCCTCCCGGACGCCTCCCCGGATGGTTCCCGCCAGCCGGTTCTTCTCGAAGAGGGTCTCGTGAGACCTCATGGCGGTCTTGAACAGCAGGGCCGCCGGCCTCACCGCCGCCAGATACCCCGCGACGGCCGCCTCCACCGCTCCGGGGTTCGGGGTCTGTCCCGCTTCCCGCAGCGATCGCAGGGCTTCGGTCTGGGCCTTCCGCCCCTGCAGAAAGATCTCCGAAGCCTTTTTCAGGGACTCCAGGGCGGCATCGGTCCCTCCGGTGACGATGTTTCCGTAACCGGCGTTGTCGAACCCCTCCCTTCCGATGGAGAAACCCGTGAGATAGGTTTCCACGGCCCCCCAGTATTCTTTCTGCTCCAGTTGGGCCGCCGCTTTTTCCATGACCGCATTGAAAAGATCCCGGTTATAGACGAAGAGCGCCGATTCCTTGGCCCGGAGGATCGCCGACTGGGTGGCCGGGTTCGGGTTGGTGTCCAGGGATTCCAGATCCGCGATGATATCCAGGGCCTTCTTGACGTCCTTGTCCGTGTACAGGACGGTGATAAGTTCTTCATACTTGTCGTTGTAGCTTCCCCGGATGTTCCGGATCCGCCGGATGAGTCTCTCCACCTCATCCATCCGGTTCGAATCCCTTCGGGCCGCTTCGGCGAGGATCAGGAGCGCCTCGTTGTACCGCTGATCCACGATCAGGGTCCGGGCGACGTCGACGGGATCCTCCCTGGCGCCCAGGGAATGGACATTCCCGCCGAGGACCGAAAAAACGAGGATAATGATGCCGAGAAGTGTTTTTTTCCCTCCCATCTGGACCACGCGGCTACCGATTGTTACCCCACTTTCACCTGACATTAACTATACAACTATTTCATCATATTGTCGGCACAAACGCGCCGCTGCAGGATTTGAACCTTCCCCCGGGGGTGCATGGATTATTGTTCGCCGGGGTAGTATATTCTGGAGAGGACGGTGGATTTTTCATGAGGAAAGCCGGATTTCCGCTGGCATTGTTAGGGGCCCTTCTCTTTCTGAGTCCCGGTCACGCGTCGGATTTCAGCGACGTGTACGGCGACGCCGCCGATTTTTTCTCTTTCATCGAAGACCCCAACACGGGGCTCACGGTGTTTCCCACCCTGACCATCCCCCTGGGGGGGGAGTACGAGGGCATGGGGACGGCCTATACCGCGGTGGCCCGGGATTCGAGCTTCTTCGACGCGAACCCCGCGGCCTCGTCCATGCTGGAGTTCACCGAACTCGCGTTTCTGCACAACAACTGGATAGCGGACACCAATATCGAAGGAGTCGTCTTCACCCGTCGCAGGGAAAACCTGGGTTACGCTGTGGCGACCAAATTCCTCTATGTCCCCTTTACGGGCTACGACATCTGGGGGGAGCGCTCGTCGGCGGGCTATTATTCGGAGACCATCCTCATCGGCAACATCTCGCGGCTTTTCCTTCCGGGATACTATTTCGGCGGGGTCGCGGTGGGGGCCAACCTCAAGGCGGCCTACCGGCATATCTCCGCGGATATCGCCGCCGGGCAGTCCGCCGCGGGGATCATGGCGGACTTCGGGGCTCTCACCCGGTTCAATTTCCTGAAATTTTTCGCCTCCCGGGCCAAGAATGCCTCCCTGGGGGTGGCGGTCAGGAACCTGGGCCCCTACGTCCAGGGGGAGCCCCTCCCCATGTCCGCGTCCATCGGCGTCTCCTACTCGCCCATCCGACCCGTCCTTCTCGCCGCGGACCTGAATTATCCCTTCACCTTCGATTCGGGCCGTTACCCGGCGGAAAAACCCGGGATCGCCGTGGGCTCCTCGGTGGCGGTGACGAACTTCTTCTCCGTGCAAACCGGGCTCCTCGTCAAGGGCGGCAATCCCCGCATTTCACTGGGAAGCGTGGTGACCACCGACACGCTGACCTTCGTCGTCAACTATACCCTGGACATGACCACCCAGTTCACGAACCTGGACAGAGTCAGCGTGGCGGTGAAGCTCAACCTGGGGGACGAAGGCCGGCGGGAAAAGGAGCTGCGGGTGGAGGAGTACTACCTGGCGGGAATCGAGTTTTTCGCCCAGGGAGACATTTCCCGGGCCATCGAGTACTGCGAAAAAGCCCTGGAACTGGACCCCCACTTCGACCCCGCCCGGGAAACCCTGGCCACCGCCCGAAGGTCCATGGAGCTGCAGACTCAGATGGAGGCGCAGCAGCGCATCGAATAGGGTCCTACTCCAGACATTGAGTCCACGACGGCGTTCCTGTCGGTGGATGGGCGCAGCAGCGCATCGAATAGGGCCCTACTCCAGACCCCTGCCCAGCGCGGCGTAGACCAGAAAAAGCGGAAAATCGATCTTCCCCTCCCGGATGAGGCCTTTCAGTTTCTCCGGAGACCGCATGATCCGCAGGGAGGCCCGGTTTCGCAGCTCCCGGCGGAACAGCACCGTGTCTTTTCCCGAAAAGACCCCATCCAGGGCGCGATGCAGGGATCGGGCCTCCTCGTTCCAGGCCGGATCCAGGGCGAGCTTTTCCCGGGACGCGAAGACCCTGATGAGTTCGTCCGGGTCCGCCTCCTCGTAGTCTCCCAGAATCGACTCCACGGCTCTCACGAAATCGCTTTCGGTGAATCCGATGCCGTCCACCGCCGAGCGAAGCTGCACCCGCTTGGACATGACCTCGTCGGAATCCAGATACCGGCGGCCCAGGAGATGGTACACTCCCACTCCCGCCGCGAGACCCAGCAGGATTTCGTCCACCATGGGGATGGGGTCCCGGACGGCGTAGGTCATGACGAAATAGACCACCAGAAAGGCCGCCGCGGACAGAACAAAGCGGGGAACGAACTTCCGGTCCAGGATCCACAGCTTCAGCGCCGCCTCCGCCCGGAGGTACAGGTCGTTCCGCAGAAAGGTCAGCGACTCCACCCGGGGCTCCCTGCCGTAACGGCCGGCGATCAGGGAACCGTCCAGGTTTTTGAGGAAGTCGCCGGGAGTCCGGAAGGGGTGATGGAAACCGGGCTTTCCGGACTTCCGGGTGAGGTGAAAGATGTAGGCGCGGGTTTCTCCGATCGCTTCCATGACGGGGCCAACGATACTGGAGAGGCCGTGTCTTGTCAAGTTTCGCCTTTTTCTCTAGAGTCGCGGGTGGTGAAGAAACGCAAGCCCGGTTTCGACGAGTTCTATTCCTCCCTTTTTCCCGGACGCTGGCCGGCGCTGCGGGAAGCCCTGACGGCCGACGGTTCCCCATCCCCCTTTGCGGAAGCCCTGAGCAAACCCTATTTTCTGGATGCGGCTTCCGTGTCCGCCGCCCGGGCCCTGGGCCCCACCGGCGATTCCCTGGTGCTGGACCTCTGCGCAGCTCCCGGGGGAAAGACCCTGGTTCTGGCCTCCAGTCTGGGGCCCGGAGGCCGGATCGTGGCCAACGAGAGGTCCGGGGAGCGCCGCCGGAGGCTCCGGGCGGTCCTGGACGAGCACCTTCCCCCCCCCTTGCGGGAGCGGGTCTGCGTTACGGGTCACGACGCCGCCCGCTGGGGGCTGCACGAACAGGACAGATACGATCTGGTTCTGCTGGACGCCCCCTGCTCTTCGGAGCGGCACCTGATCCGGGACCCGGTGAGGCTCGCCGCCTGGAGCCCCGCCCGGTCCCGGAACCTGGCCCTGAGGGCCTACGCCATGCTGCTCGCGGCCCTGCAGGCGGTGAAACCCGGCGGACGGGTTCTGTACAGCACCTGCGCCCTGGCTCCCGGGGAGAACGACGAGGTGGTCCGCCGGGCCCTTGCCCGGCGTCCGGGTCTCGTCCGGGTTCTGCGGGAGCCGGAACATCCGGGGCCGGCCCCGGGAGGCCCCGTTCCGGAGGCCACCGAGTACGGCCACGCCATCTGGCCCGACACCGCCGGCGGGGCGGGCCCCATCTACTACGCCCTGCTGGAGAAAATACGCCCCTCCGGTCTTGCATAAGACACCGGGAACACGATACTACTCTGGTGCCCATGGAAAACCACATCCCCAGCCCGCTGAACGACCGCCAGATCGAGGCGGTGACCACCATTCAGGGTCCCATGCTGATCATCGCCGGCGCCGGGTCCGGAAAAACCCGGGTCATAACCCACAGGATCTCCCATATGCTCCGAAAGGGCATTCCCCAGAGCGCGATCCTGGCCCTGACCTTCACCAACAAGGCCGCCCGGGAGATGGGGGAGAGGGTCCGGGACCTGACGGGAAAAAAACTCGCCGATCTCTCGGTTTCCACCTTCCACGCCTTCGGCGTCCGGGTGCTGCGCCGGACCATCCACCTCCTGGGTTACCGGGAAAACTTCAGCATCTACGATTCCGGCGACCAGCTGTCGCTGATCAAGGAAACCGCCCGGGAGCTGCGCCTTTCCCCGGATTCCCTGGACCTGCCGGGGACGGCGGCCCTTTTTTCCGGAATCAAGACCGGAAGACGGGACTGGGACGGGACCACCGAGATGTTCCGCCCCCTCTACCAGGAGTACCTCTCCCACATGAAGGCCTACAACGCGGTGGACTTCGACGACCTCATCGCCA
>JAKQWJ010000196.1 GCA_029562045.1 Spirochaetota bacterium
TCGGTGAACCCGCTGCGGGACGAGTACAGCAACACTCCGGTGCTGACGCTGTACGGGAAGAGAATCGGCTGGCTTCTGGGCCTGATTTTCGTCAATCTCGTTTCCTCGGGGATCATGGCGGCCTTCGAGGAGACTCTGTCCGGGGCCATCGTGCTGGCCTTCTTCATTCCCCTTCTCATCGACACCGGAGGCAACACCGGCTCCCAGTCCGCCACCCTCGTCGTCCGGGCCCTGGTCACCGGAGACCTGAAGCTTTCCCACTGGCTCGGCGCCCTGGTCAAGGAGCTGGGGGTGGGGGCCCTCCTGGGTCTGACCCTGGGGCTGGCGGGCTGGCTCCTGGGGCTCTTCCGGGGGGGCTTTGCCATCGGCCTGGTGGTGGGGACGACGATGATGGCCATCGTGATCATCTCCAACATCATCGGTGTCATCTTGCCCTTCGCCCTGACCCGGCTTAAGCTGGACCCGGCGGTGGCCAGCAGCCCCCTGATCACCTCCATCGCCGACGCCACGGGGCTCATCGTGTACTTTTCCATCGCCGGCTTCTTTCTGAAAATCTGAAACCCCGCCGCGGCCGCGGTCGGTGGCGCTCCTGTCGGAGCCCCGTTTGTTATTGACCGGGGGTCCTCAGGATCCGCCGCGGGAGAACCGGTTCCAGCCGAAGGCCCCGGCGAAGAGGATGAAGTTTACCAGCACGATGACGGCCCCGGTGGGAAGGTCCATCAGGAAGGAGACGACGATCCCGACGGCCACCGAAAAGACCCCGGCGGCCATGGCTATGAGGATGGTGGCCCGGAAGCCCCGGGAAAACTGCAGGGCCGTCACCGCGGGGAAGATGATGAGGCTCGAGACCAGCAGGGTGCCCACCACCCGGATGCCCAGGGTCACCGTCAGGGCGGTGAGCAGGATGAGGAGCCGGTTGAACCTTTCGGTTCTGACCCCCGAGACCCGGGCGAAGTCCTCGTCGTAGGTGATGGCGAAGAGGTCGGCGTAAAAAAGGCGGACCGCCGCCAGGACCACCGCCGAGAGGATCACCGACAGGGCCACCTCCACCCCGGTGATGGCCAGGATGCTGCCGAAGAGGTAGCTGAACAGGTCCACGTTGAAGCCCCCGGAGACACCGGCGATGAGGACACCCAGGGCCACCGCCAGGGACGAGGCCAGGCCGATGGCGGTTTCGCCGTAGAGGGTGGTTTTCTCCCCCAGGCGGAGGATCCACAGGGAGACGGCCATGACCACGGGGATGGACACCATGATGGGGGAGAGCCCCAGGAGAAAGCCCAGGGCCACCGCGCCGAAGCCCACGTGGGCCAGCCCGTCCCCGATCATGGCGTAGCGCCGCAGCACCAGGAAACAGCCCAGGACGGCGCAGCTCAGGGAGATGAAAACCCCCGCCGCCAGGGCGCGCTGGACGAAGGCGAAAGAAAACATCTCTAAAAGCATCCGGGCTCTCCGTGCTGGTGGTTTCGGCCGAAGTAGTGCTGGGAGGAGGGGGCCTCCAGAAACTCCTTCATGGGGCCGTGGTAGATCAGGCGGCGGTCCAGGTACAGGATGGTCCGGGCGTAGTCGCCGATGCTGTGGCTGTCGTGGGTGACGATGATCACCGTCACCTGGTGCTTCCGGTTCAGATGGGCCAGGGTGGAGTAGAAGCATTCCCGGCTCCGGGGGTCCAGGGCGCCGGTGGGTTCGTCCAGCACCAGGAGATTCGGGTCGTCCACCATGGCCCGGGACAGATGGACCCTCTGCTGCTGACCCCCCGAG
>JAKQWJ010000015.1 GCA_029562045.1 Spirochaetota bacterium
GCCCCGCGCCCCCGGAGCAGCGTGCCGGGGGTTTTTTTATGGCGGGGGCGGCGCTCCTCCCGACAGCGGGAGGATCCGGGACAGGGACCCGCCGCCCCGTCAGGGGCCTGTCCCGCCCGGGGAGGGGCCGCCGGCGCCCGCCGGCGCCGGAGCCGGAACCGGGCCTTCGCCGGGACTGCCTGCCGGAACCGGGACCGGAACCGGGCCTTCGCCGGGACTGCCTGCCGGAACCGGGGCGGAAAGAAGGGGCTCATCCGAAAATTCCCGTATGAAGCCGGCCGCCCCCGCCGCCAGCGGAGCCACCAGAAGTTCGTGGGTGGGGCTCCCCGTCAGGGTAAAATTCCGGGACACCGTGGAGAGGACTTTTCCGCCCCGGTCCATCACCCGCAGCTCCACCCGGTGGAAGGGACCCTTCAGGCTTATCGTGTCCCGCTCCCGGGCGAAGATTTCGATCCCCCCGCGGCGGTCCACAACGATTTCCGCCGCCGCCGGAGCCGGGTACCTCGTTCCTCCCAGGTCCACCGCGTTGTTGTCCAGAATCAGGGTGTACCCCCTGCCGAAAATGAAAAGATACACTCCCAGGAGAACGGCGACGGCCACCGTCAGGGATCGGATGAGAAGCCGTCTCATGACTCTCCCCCTCCCGCCGTCTCTCCCGGAGAAGCCCCGGCCCTCCCCCGCTGCCGGCGCAGGGCGTACAGGACCAGGGCCACGGAGATGACCCCGTAGGAGATGAAAACCCGGAAATACTCCCCCAGCATGGCGGAGCCAATGAGGTTTTTCCCCGCGGTGGGGGAGATGATGAACATCAGATGGAACAGGCAGACCCCCAGGAAGACATTGGCGATTCCGGCCCGGGAAACGGAGGCGCCCCCCACCAGAAGGGCGGCGATGGAGAACATCCCCACCTGTTCGTGGCTGTTGTAGGTGTTCAGGGTCCCCACATTCTGCAGATAGACGATCATGCCGATGCCCGCCAGAACCGTCGAGATGACTATGGACAGGGTCCGGGTCCGCTCCACGTCGATCCCCGCCGCCTCGGCGATGGCCATATCCCCGCCGACGGCCCGCATGTCCTGGCCCAGTTTGGTCCGGCGGAAAAGCAGGATGAAGAGGCACATCCCGGTTATCACCAGGACGGTGACCAGGGGTATGGAAAAGGGACCCAGCCGGACCAGGATCAGGTTGTCCAGGGCCTGGCGGATCTCCACCAGATTGACGGCGTTCCGGATGCCGTAGCCCCGGGAAAGAACCAGAGCGGGGTTGCCCACGGGAATGATCGAGCCCATGCCGTAGAGCACCATGAGCTGGTAGATGCCGTTGGCGAAAAACGCCAGGATGAAGGAGGTCACCATCTCCCGGCCCTTGGCCTTGTTCAGCACGATTCCGGTGAGCCAGCCCACCAGCGCCGACAGCGGGACGGAGAGAAGCATGGCCAGCGCCACGCCGTGGACGCCGGTGATGTGGTGATTGATCACGAAGAGAAGCCCTATCTCTCCGGCCATGGCGCCCAGAGTCATCCCGAAATTGAGCCCCATGCCCGCCATGATGGGAACCAGGAGCGCCAGAACCAGAAAGGAGTTCCGGGCCAGGCGGACCAGGAGCTCCTGGATCAGATAGACCGCGGAAAATCCGGAGAAGGGGATGGCCACGGCGCTTATCAGAACGAAGAGCAGCGGCACCGCGTTGTCCATCAGAAAAGCGGCGGCTCCGGCGCGGGTAAAACGCGGATTTTTCATGACGCCCTCCTGGTCTTCCGGGTCAGGGCGTACAGGATCATGCCGTTGGACACGACGATCCGGATGACCTCGGACATGTCGGTCTGGATCAGGCTGTTCATCACCGACGGTGTCATGGTCAGGATTCCCTGAAACAGAAAGGTCCCCACCAGAACATTGGGGATATCCGCCTTGTGCACCGAGGCGCCGCCGATGAGGATCGCCGCCACCGCCGGGAAGGCCATGTAAAAAGGCCCCATGTAGAGCTGGATGAAGCCGAAGCTCTGCTGGTATACCAGTATCCCCACGGCCCCCAGCCAGGTGGACAGGATCACCGAGATCGTCCGCATCCGG
>JAKQWJ010000208.1 GCA_029562045.1 Spirochaetota bacterium
GGATCACCGGGGTCAGGAGAGGCAGGAAGGCATCCATGAAGCTCCGGACGGCGACGGCCCAGGTGGGGAAGGGCTGTCGGGGCATGTCGTACTTCTTCGCGTAGATGGCCACCATCAGCATCAGGATGACGGTCATCAGCAGGCCCGGGACCACTCCCCCCAGAAAGAGGCGGCCCACCGACACCCCGGACACGAAGGAGAAGACCACCATGGGGAGGCTGGGGGGGAAGATGGGGCCGATGGTGGAGGAGGCTGCGGTCACCGCCACGCTGAACTTCTTGGTGTAGCCGTTTTTCGTCATGGCGTCGATTTCGATCTGTCCCAGCCCCGCGGCATCCACCACCGCGGCCCCGGACATGCCCGCGAAGATGAGGCTGGCCACCACATTGGCGTGGGCGAGACCCCCGGGGAGAAAGCCCACCAGGGTGTCGGCGAAACGGAAGATCTTCTCGGTGATCCCCGCGGTGTTCATCAGCTTGGCCGCCAGGATGAAAAGCGGAATGGCCAGGAGGATGAAGTTCTGCAGCCCGAACTGCATCTTCTGGGTGATCATGGAAAACTGAAAAATGGAACCGCTCGCCAGGGCGGCGGCCACCGCCGAAAGCCCCAGGGCCAGGGCCACCGGGATGCCCAGAAGCAGAAGCAGCATCATTCCTATGGTAAGAAAGAAAATCATTCGGCGCCTCCCGTGGATGGTTTCTCCTGGAACTTTCCGGTCATGTCCAGATACAGGTTGACCAGCGTATAGTAGGTCATGAGGACTCCGGCAACCAGCAGCACCAGGTACATGTAACCGATTTTCATCCAGTGGATCGTCGGAAGCTCCACCGTCCAGTTGAATTTGACGTTGTCCCAGGCCCCCAGGGAAAAGATGACCAGAAAAGGCAGCATGACGATCCTCCCCACGATGCGGAATATCCGCCGGACGGCGGGGGAGGCCCGATCCACCATCACCGTGATGGCGATGTGGGATTCGTCCTGCATGATGGCCGCCGAACCGATGAAAGCCAGGAAGATGAAGGAGTACTGGGCCAGATCCTCCGACCACGACGTGGGAATTTTCAAAAACACCCGGAAAATGACCGTCGTGATGGTGATGATGAACATGGCGAGAAGAACGACGGCGTTTGCGCCTTCAATGATTTTTCTCACGGGCTGTCTCCTGCAGAGGAAGAGGGCGCCCCGGGGTCCCCGGGGCGCCGGGATGTCGGCGCCGCCTGTCTTATTTCAGGGCGGCCTTGACTTTTTCGTAGTAGGCCGGGTCCCAGTCGCTTTTGGCCATCTGGTCCAGAACCGGCTGGACCGCCTTTTTGAAAGCGTCCTTGTCCACGGTGATGAGGGTCATGCCCAGTTCCTGGAGTTTCTTGACGAACTGGGCGTCCCCGTCCTTGGTGATGGCGTTGGCGTGGGCGACCCCCTCATCCATGGCCTTGGTCAGCAGATCCTGGTCCGCGGCGCTCAGTGTGGCCCACCATTTGGCGGAGGCCATCATCCGGGCGGCGGAGTAGATGTGCTCGGTGGCGATCATGTACTTCTGGGCCTCGTAGAACTTGTAGTTCAGAATGGTCTCCGGCGGGTTCTCCTGACCCTCCACCACGCCGGTCTTCAGGGCCATGTAGACCTCCCCGAAGGCGATGTTGGACGGAAGGGCTCCCAGGTGCTCCCAGACCTTGAACCAGGCCTTCACCGGGGGCAGCCGCATCTTGAGGCCCTTCACGTCCGCCACGGAGTTGACGGGCCGGTTGGCGGTGAGGTACCGGGCCCCCCGGTAGATGACCCCCACGGTCTTGACGCCCCTCTCCTTTTCGATGAGGGCGCTGAGCTCCTTCCCCGGCGCGCCGTTCCAGTACTTCCAGAAATCATCCTGGCTGGAGAAAACATAGGGGACTTCGGAGATGTAGTACTTGGGGAAATAGGTGGAGATGTCGTTGGACCCCAGGGCCCCGTACTCCACAGACCCCTGGGAGAGAAGCTCGAAGGTCTGCTTCTCGTCCCCCATGGCGTTGGAGGGATGGATCAGGATCTCCACGCGGCCTCCGGACCTTTCGGCGGCCAGTTGCTTGAACTTGTTCATGCCCTTGTCCTGGGGAGAATCCGGCGGAAAGGTGGACGCGATATTGGCGGTGACCTTCTTCGCCGCCGCGCCTTCCTTCGCCCCCCCGGCGAAGGCGGACAGGGCCAAAACGAAGATCAGCGACAAAGCAATCAGCTTTTTCATGACTCCTCCTGTTGGAAGTTGTGTTTTATATCGTTACAAATTATATACGAACCCGGTGCCGTTGTCTAACACAAAACCCGGGTTTTTTCCTGTTTCAGGGCGGCCTGCTGCGTTTTATAAATAAAACGGGCGCCCGAAACGGGCGCCCGTCCGATCAGCGAGCGAAGGGAGCAGACTTCCGGTCGCAGCCGTTCGAGGAGAAATCTCCGGCATTGACAGGTGAAAAATTGATGATATACTTCAGTTAAACGATTAACAGAAGAGGGTTAAAAAGCCTGCCGTGAGGAAAAAGCCAACTTTGCAAGATGTAGCATTACTGGCAGGTGTTTCCACCGCGACAGTTTCCAACGCGATCAATAACAGCAAATTTGTCGCGGAGATTACACGGCGAAAGGTCTTCGGCGCTGTCGACCTCCTGAATTACATACCCAACAATCTTGCTAAGAGCCTCAAGACAAGGGACACTCACTTGATTGGATTGCTCGTATCCGACATCGCCAATCCCTTCTTTCCTCCGGTGGTGCGGGGCATCGAGGACCAGCTCGCTATAAATGGCTACAATATTTTACTCAGCGAGACAAACTCCGACTCGGTGCGAGAAAAGGAAAACCTACGAATGCTTCTGGGACGAAGGATCGATGGGCTTATCGTTTCCATAGCAGGATGCGAGGAAGAGCATTTCAGCAGCATCGATATCCCAATTGTTTTCTTCAACCGAGTACCATTCTCCGGACAGTACAACACAGTCCAAGTCAAGAACTTTAAAGCGGCCTACATAGGGACGGAGCATCTGATAAATCATGGATATCGGAGGATCGCGATGATCGCCG
>JAKQWJ010000230.1 GCA_029562045.1 Spirochaetota bacterium
GGCACCGACGAATACGGCACCGCCACCGAGACCAGGGCCCTGGAGGAGGGGATAAGCCCCCGGGAACTCTGCGACCGCTATTACGCCGTGCACAAGGATATTTACGACTGGTTCACCATCGCCTTCGACAAGTTCGGCCGCACCTCCTGTCCGGAGCACACCGGGATCACCCAGGACATCTTTCTCCACCTGGATCGGAACGGCTACATCAGGGAGAAAACCATCGATCAGCTCTACTGCGGGACCTGCGCCCGCTTCCTGGCGGACCGCTACGTCCGGGGCCTCTGCCCCCACTGCGGCTACCCCGAGGCCCGGGGAGACCAGTGCGAGAACTGCGGCAAGCTCCTGGAGCCCACGGAGCTCCTGGAGCCCCGATGCGGCGTCTGCGGCGGCGCCCCGTCGATACGATCGACGAGGCACCTGTACATCGATCTGCCCGCCGTGCGGCCCCTGCTGGAAAAGTGGATCGGCCAGGCCTCCGTCCGGGGCTTCTGGTCCCGCAACGCGGTGAAGATGACCGAGGCCTGGATCCGGGACGGGCTCAAGGAGAGGGCCATCACCCGGGACCTGAAATGGGGAATACCGGTGCCGAAAAAGGGATTCGAGGACAAGGTCTTCTACGTCTGGTTCGACGCCCCCATCGGTTACATATCCATCACCGCTTCCCACACCGGTGACTGGGAAAAATGGTGGCGCAACCCCGGGGAGGTGGAGCTCTTCCAGTTCATCGGCAAGGACAACATCCCCTTTCACACCGTCATCTTCCCCGCCTCCCTTCTGGGCAGCGGACAGACCTGGACCATGCTGCACCACATGTCCTCCACCGAGTATCTGAACTACGAGAGCGGCAAGTTCTCCAAGAGCAAGGGGATCGGCATTTTCGGCACCGACGCCCGGGACACGGGGATCCCCGCCGACGTCTGGCGGTTCTACATCTTTTACAACCGTCCGGAGACCTCGGATTATCTGTTTACCTGGAAGGACTTTCAGGAGAAGGTGAACTCGGAGCTCATCGGCAACCTGGGCAACCTGGTGAATCGGACCCTGACCTTCATCTCCCGGTACTACGACGGAAAGGTGCCTCCGGGGCCCGCGGACGACGGTTTCATCCGGGAAATCGGCCCCCTGGTGGAAAGAATCCGGGCCCATTACGATCGGGCGGAGCTCCGGGAGGCCTTCCGGGAGACCCTGGCCCTTTCCTCCTTCGGCAACAAGGCATTCCAGGACGGGGAGCCCTGGAAGACCCGGGTCTCGGACCCGGAGAAGGCGGCGGCCCTTTTACGGAACCTGGTTCATCTGGTCCGGGATCTGGCGCTCCTCTGCGCCCCGGTCCTTCCCACCACGGCGAAACGGATCGCCGGCTTTCTGGGGGTGGAAAACCTGGACTGGAAGGATCTTCTCCGGCCCGGCGGGATTGCGGCGGTCTCGTCTCCGGAGATCCTTTTCCGGCGGATCGAAGACGGAGAGGTGGAGGCCCTGCGGGAAAGGTTCTCCGGCAGCCAGAAGGAGAGGAGCGGAAAAGACAGGGCCGATGCGCCGCCGGCGGGTCCGGGCGCGCCGGCGGGAATCCCGGGCGGCGGGCATGACTCCCCCGGGGCCGCTGCGCCGGAGAAAAGCTTCGCCGCCGCGGTGGACCTGCGGATCGCCCGGATAACCCGGGTGGAGCGGCACCCGGAGGCGGAAAAGCTGTACATCGAAACCATCGACACCGGGGGCGCGGAGCGGGTCATCGTCTCCGGGCTGGTCCCCCACTACCGGGAGGAGGAGCTTCTGGGGCGGAACATAGTCCTGGTGGCGAACCTGAAACCCGCCAAACTGCGGGGTGTGGTCAGCCAGGGGATGCTGCTGGCGGCGGAGGCCGACGGCGTCGT
>JAKQWJ010000243.1 GCA_029562045.1 Spirochaetota bacterium
CTCTTCCGATCTGCCGCCCAACCTGGAAGGGGACCTTTTCACCGAGATCGGGAACGACTACGCGGAGTTCCTGAACTACGTCATCTGGCTGGGCGGCTCCTTCGTCACCACCAACCCGGTGCTGATCAAGCTGGCCTGGGACATCGACCCCGCCTACTGGAACAGCCGGGTGGACGAGGTCATCCTGTCCCGTTACTCGAAGGCGAAGCTGCAAGAGGCGCTCAGCGGAAACGACGAGAAACTCACCGAAACGATAGAAGACATCAACAACTTCGTCACCGTCGCGGTGGTGGAGCGGAACTGCCGGCTCCTGCGGCCCATCTTTCTGACCACCCGGGGCCGCCGGGGGTACGTCAGTCTGCAGGTGAACCCCAAGGCTCACAACGACGGGGATAAAATGGTGGCGGAGGCCACTCTGATTTACCAGGAGCTGGAAAGGCGGCTGGGCGGGGTCCCCAACGTGGTCATCAAGGTGCCCTCCACCGCGGCGGGCCTCCACGCGGCGGAGAAGCTCACCGCCCGGGGGATAGGAGTTACCGTGACCCTGACCTTCAGCCTCTTCCAGTCCCTCCCCTTCGCCAAGGCGCTGCAGAAGGGGCGCCAGCTCATCTCCTACATCGCCATCATGAACGGCCGTCTGGCATTCCCGGTGCGGGACGAACTGAAGAAGGGCCAGGTTGCCGGGGGCGTGGAAGCCGCCCGGTGGGCCGGGGTGGAGGTGGCGCGGAAGGCGGCCCGGAGGCTCTACTTCCCCCAGGACCAGGGGGGGCTGGGGGTGGACAAGAACAAGGTGAAGATCATGATCGCGTCGCTGCGGATCTACGAGGACTGGATCCCGGACATATCCGAACTCTGGGGCATTCCGGTGATCACCATCTTCCCCAATGTCCGCCGGGCCTACGACGCCCACGAAAGGCCTCTGGAAACCGACTCCCTGGATTCCCATACCCCGGCGTCGGATCTGGAGGTCATGGCGGGGAGTGAAATTTTCCGGCAGTCCTGGTGGACCCCCGAGGACGGGGATTTCGCCCGGCCTCGCCGGCCCCTGACGCTGGAAGCGAAAGACGCGGAGGTGGTGGCGGACTGGGCCCCGGTGCGGGAAACCCTGACCCAGTTCATCGGGATCTACCGGGAGATGAGCGGCATGGTGCGGGAGCGGATGGCCGTGGTGGCGGGGACGTGACGGCGTCCGGGAACGGACAGCCATCACCCTGATGCGGCGGCGACCCTCTCCCTGAACGGGACCGGGCGGCGCGGACTGCCGGCCCTTGCGTGACGGATAGAACCAAATATTTTGGAGGACACGAAATGAACGATTTTGATGCGGCGAAAAAACTGATGAAGGACTGGAAGGGAGACTCCTACCTCTACGGCGACGGGGTCCTGGACAGGATCGGGCCCGTGGTGGCGAAGACGGCGAAGAAGATCGCCCTGATCTACACCGAGTATCCCGGGGTGGACGCCTATGTGGAGCGGATCAGGAAAAACCTCGCCGCCGCGGGGGTGAAGGATATCTCCGTCATCGTGGGAGCGGCGGCCAACGCCCCCCGGGAGGATCTGCTGCGGATTGCCGACGAGCTGAAGGCCTCCGGGGCGGAGATGGTGGTGAGCTTCGGCGGCGGCAGCACCATCGACGCCGCCAAGGCCGCGGAGGCGCTGCGGACCCTGGGCGGCGGGGTGGACGAGTATTTCGGCACCGGCCTGGTGACGGCCAAGGCGAAGGCGGCGGGAAAGACCCTGAAGCCCCACATGGCCATCCAGACCGCCGCCGGCACCGGGGCGCACCTCACCAAGTACTCCAACATCACCGATTACACGTCGGGCCAGAAGAAACTCATCGTGGACGACGCCATCGTCCCCCGGTTCCCGGTCTTCGACTTCGAGGTCACCCATTCCGCTCCGGTGAGTCTCACCTCCGACGGGGCCCTGGACGGCATCGCCCACATCCTGGAGGTGCTCTTCGGCCTGGTGGGCAAGCCCAACTACGGCAAGGTGGCGGAGCTCGCCCGTCCGGGGATCAAGCTCATCCTGGACTATCTGCCCCGGGTCATCGCCGACCCCCGGGACGCCAGGGGCAGGGAAGCCCTCTGTCTGGCCACCGATCTGGGGGGCTACGCCATCATGATCGGCGGGACCAACGGCCCTCACCTGACCAGCTTCTCCCTGGTGGACATCCTGAGCCACGGCCGGGCCTGCGCCCTGATGAACCCCTACTATCTGGTGTTCTTCGCCCCCGCCATCATGGAGCCCCTGCGGCTGGTGGCGGAGGTCTACCGGGACGCGGGATACCTCCAGGGGGACCCCTCCAAGATGAACGCCAAGGAACTGGGGACCGCCACCGCCGAGGCGATGTTCGCCTTCGCCAAGCGGATCAACTTCCCCACCAGGCTCACCGAGGTGAAGGGCTTCACACAGGGCCACATCGACCGGGCCCTGGTGGCGGCCAAGGACCCCCAGCTCAAGATGAAGCTGGAAAACATGCCGGTGCCGCTGACGGCGGAGATGGTGGACGAGTACATGGGGCCGATTCTGACGGCCGCCCGGGACGGGAATCTGTCCCTCATCAAGAACGTCTGATCCCACGGGAGGAGAGATAAAGGCGATGAAGATAAAACTCGCATACGGTAAAACAGGCCTGGACGTGGACCTGCCCGACGGCGTGTCCGTCACGGTTGTGGAGCCTCAGTTCGTTCCGGCAGCCCCGGACCAGAGAGGGGTCGTCGCCGAATCTCTCCGCAATCCCATCGGTTCGCCGCCCCTGGCGGCCATGGTGAAACCCGGCGACACGGTGGGGGTGGTGTTCAGCGACATCACCCGCCCCACGCCGAACCACATCATCATCCCCGTCATCCTGGAGGATCTGGAGAGGGCGGGGGTCCCCCGGGACAAAATCACCCTCTTCAACTCCACCGGGACCCACCGGCTCAACACGGAGGAGGAACTGGTGGGGATGCTCACCCGGGAGGTGGTGGACTCCTACCGTATCGTGCAGAACGACGCCCGGGCGAAGGGACGGCATGTCTCCATGGGCACCACCTCCACGGGCAATGAAATTCTTCTGGACAAGGATTTCGTGAATGTTTCTTTCAAGATCCTCACGGGCTTCATCGAGCCCCATTTCTTCGCCGGCTTCTCCGGGGGCGGCAAGGCGGTGATGCCCGGGATGGCCCACCTGGAAACGGTGATGCGGAACCACAACGCCCGGACCATGGACGACCCCAAGGCCGTCTGGGGGGTTCTGGACGGAAACCCCGTACAGATCGAAGTCGGCCAGGCGGCGGATATGGTGAAGCCGGATTTTCTGGTCAATGTGACGCTGAACAGGGACAAGGACATCACCGCCTCCTTCGCCGGAGAGTGGCGAAAGGCCCACCGCAAGGGGACGGAGTTCGTCAGGAAAACCGCCATGGTCCGCACCGACAGCCTCTTCGACATCGTCATCACCTCCAACTCCGGTTACCCCCTGGACCTGAACCTGTACCAGGCGGTGAAGGGCATGAGCGCCGCCGCCAAGGTGGTGAAGCCCGGGGGGGTCATCATCATCGCCGCGGAGTGCTGGGACGGGATCCCCGACCACGGCTCCTTCGGCCGCCTGCTCCGGGAGGCCCGGGATGTGGATGACCTTCTGGCCCGGATCCGCAGCGACGGTTTCATGGTGGACGACCAGTGGCAGGCCCAGATCCTGGGGATCCTGGCCCAGAAGGCGGATATCCATGTCTACACCACCGGCCTTACGGAGGAGCAGATCACCGGGGCGCACCTGAAGGCCTGCGCCTCCATCGAACAGCTTGTGGCCCGGCTGGTGAAGAAGATCGGGAAGGGCGCGAAGATCTGCGTGCTTCCCGAGGGGCCCCAGACGATACCCTACTACGAAGGCTGAGAAAGGAAGGCGTTATGGCAACGGTAAAAATCGGCAAGCTTGTGCTGGACCCGGCCAGGAACCCGGCGGTCCTGGACACCACCACCTGGGACGCCTCCGCGGCCTGGAAGGCCGTGGAGGCGGCGGGGGCGGCCTTCTGGACGAAGGCGGCGGCGGCCATGGGAAAACCCCGGCTTCCCTCGGCCGGGGGGATCACCCTGTACCCCGGGTCCCATGCTCCGTCCCGGGGGGACGACATCGTTCTGGCGGGCCTTCCCGACGGGCAGAACCTCTTCATCCAGACGGGACGGGGGGCCCGGGAGTCCGTTCTGGGCAAACCTCTGGGGGTGATGCCGCTGGACGGGGACCTGGTTCTTTCCGCCTTCCCCACGGACATGAAGACCCTGGAGACCTATCTCCGGGAGGTGAACCCCGAGAAGGCCCCCCGGGCCCTGGGCACGGTCCCACGGCTGGGCATCGGCAACCGCCACACCACGGCGATCTGGCCCGCCGCCTTCCGGGCCATGGAGAAAGGGGGCTTCGCCGCCAACGCCATCCAGAACTCGCTGCGGGAACTGAACCTCCTGGATGATCTGAAGGCGGGAAAGCCGGCCCACGAGAACTATCTCTTCAGCTTCGGAACCATCGCCGAGGGGCACGCGGGGAGCACCTTCGAGGGGCTCCTCCACGCGGGGGTCATCGCGGCGCTGCAGGCCCCCAGCTACCCCCGGTACGGAGCGGACGCGGACCATATCCAGGTCAAACGGGGGCCCGAGGGGCTGGACCGGGCCAAACGGGTGGTGGCCGCCGCCCGGCACTACACCTTCTTCACCATGGACGTGTCGGACATCCTGGATTACGCCGCCCTGAAGGTGAAAAGCCCCGCCAGGGCCCGGGCCTATCTGGACGAGGTCCTGGCGGACGACGGGCTGAAAAAGGACGTCCTTTCCTATCACGGAAGAAAAAGGACCATCGACGGGCGCGCCTACGCCTTCTCCGACGCCGACATCGGCCGCTTCGTGGGCAAGTACTGGAAGGCCCTGGATGCCATGGAAGCCCTGCACGCCCACGCCAAAAAACTGAAGAAAGACGTCCCCTTCGACATGGAACTGTCCATCGACGAAAATCCCGCGGAGTTCGCCACCTGCGAATGCATCACCACCCCCGAGGAGGTGGTGTTCCTGGCGGTGGAAATGCAGCGGCGTCATCTGCCGGTGACCCATCTGGCCCCCAATTTCGGCGTCGAAAAGAGCACCGACTACCGCTGCCCCGACGGCCTGGAGGGCCTGGAAAAGCGGGTGCGGATCATCTCCGGCATCGCCGAGGCCTACAACCTGATGCTGGACTGCCACTCCGGGGACGATCTGGGCAGAAAAACCCGGCAGGTCTTCGGCCGGGCCACCCGGGGGCGGATCAACTTCAAGATATCCCCCATGCAGCAGATGATGTTCGCCCGGACCCTCTACGAGATGCAGCCGGACCTTTTCGACTACTGGTTCACGGATGTCCTGGAGTTCGTCCGGGGGGAGGCCGGGAAGGGCTCGGCTTTCGCGAAGGAGTGCATCCGGGAGTACGAGGCGGACCCGGTTCCCCATCCCGACAGGAAACTTTTCCACTACTACCTCTTCGTGTCCGTGGGGCGCCGGGACGGGAAGAACCGGTTCGTCTGCCGGGACAGGCTCTATGAACTTACGCCGGCCTTCCTGGCGGAGTACGGCCGGCGCCTGGAAGCCTGGCTCCTGGAGATCGCCCACGATGTCTATGGCGTCGGACGGGGGGAATAAAATGGAAAAGCGTTTTGCCGGAAAGACGGCCCTGGTCGCCGGGGGCGGGGCGGGAATAGGGAAGGCCGTGGCCCTGCGCCTCGCCCGGGAGGGGGCTGATGTGGCGGCGGCGGACATCGTCCCGGAGGCCGCGGAGGCCACGGCGGCGGAAATAGCCGGTCTGGGGCGGAAGTCCCTGGCTCTGAAGCTCAACATAGCCGACATCAGGGACATCGCCGCCGCGGTGGACAGGACCGTGGCGGCCTTCGGCGGCATCGACATCTTCGTCAACACCGCCGGCATCGTGCAGAGCAACAGCTTCCTGGATGTCTCCGAGGCGGAGTGGGACAGGGTCATCGCGGTGAACCAGAAGGGCACGGCCTTCGCCGTGCAGGCCGTGGCCCGCCGGATGGTGGAGCGGGTCCCGGAGGAGGTGAAGCGGGAGGGGCGGGCGGACAGGTCCTACGGGAAGATCGTCACCTTCACGTCCATCTCCGGCCGCCGGGGCCGGGCCTACCAGCTGGCCTACGCCGCCAGCAAGGCCGCGGTGATCAGCATCACCCAGTCGGCGGCCCTGGCCTTCGCCCCCTACAACATCAACGTCAACGCCGTCTCCCCCAGCGTGGTGATGACCAAGATGTGGGAGGACAACAACAGGGAGAAGGAGAGGGCCTTCGGCATCGACGCCAAAAAGTCCAGCGACGAGTTCATCGCCCGGATCCCGCTGAAGCGCCCCGGCAGTCTGGAGGACATGGCAGCCGCCGTGGCCTTTCTGTGCTCCACCGACGCGGACTACATCACCGGGCAGACCCTGAACGTGGACGGCGGCTTCGAGATGAACTGAAAAAAGGAAAACCCATGAAATATGAGTTCGGCAACGACCCGGCGAAGATCGACGGGTACCGGAAATGGTGGAACCTGTCCCCGGTGAAGCGGCCCCTGGTGGGATTCTCCTACAAGAGCTGGTTCCCGCTGGACGAGTTCCGGGCCAGTGCGGCCTGGGAGAAGGACAAGCCCCTGACCCCGGACATGGTGGTCCCGGAGGATTTCCTGGATGACCAGGAGCGGCTCCTCCGGGAGGGGGAAACCATGGACGACGACATCCTCCGGGGGGCCTCCCCGTCCCAGGCGGTTTTCTGGGGGGACGGCGCCCTGGGCTGCGAGATGCGGGTCCTGCCGGGGAACGTGGTGGCCCGGGAGCGCAATCTCTCCTGGGACGAGGTGGAGGGGGTGGGCTTCGACCGGGAATCACCCTGGTTTAAAAAGTACATCCGGTTCATCGATGTGCTGGTGGAACGCTCCGCCGGCCGCTACCCCATCTCCCACGGGACGCTGAACGGGCCCCTGGACTACGTGGTGAGCATGCGGGGGCACGAGCAGACCGTGGTGGACCTGATGCTGGACCCGGAGCCGACGCAGCGGTTTCTGGAGCGGATGGGGACCTTCTTCATCGACATCACCAGGGCGGCCTGGGAGAGGATCCCCACCTTCCATGGCGGCTACTACGACGCCCAGTACAATATCTGGGCCCCGGACACCATAATCCGGATGCAGGAGGACGCGGTGGCGGTGCTGTCCCCGGAGCTGTACCGGAAGTACCTGGCCCCGGTGGACGCCCGGGTTTCGGCGAGCTTCAACTGCAGCTTCATCCACCTGCACGCCACCAGCATGATCGTGCTGGACCAGATGCTGGACATCCCCACCATCCGCTGCTATGAAATCAACAACGACGTGGGCGGCCCGCCGGTGGACACCATGGTGCCCTATTTCCGGATGGTGCAGAAGGCCCGGAAGCCTCTGGTGATCCGGGGATCCTTCTCGCCGGACGAGCTGCGTTTGCTGATGGATTCCCTGAGTCCCGCGGGCCTGTACCTGTACATCATGGTGGCGGACGAAAAAGAAATGGAACCCCTGCGGCCCATCACGGGCCTCTGATCCGACCAATCCAAGGAGGAGAGACATGGACATCAGATTCGACGGAAAAGTGGTGCTCATCACCGGAGCGAGCACCGGCATCGGCGCCGCCATGGCGATGGCCTTCGGAACCTCGGGGGCCAAGGTGGCGCTCCACTACAACGCCAGCGAGAAAGAGGCGCAGGCGGTGGCGAAGAAGATCAAGGCGAAGAAGGGGGGGGACACCTTCCTGGTCCAGGCGGATGTTCTGGATCCGGAGGCCACCGCCGGGATGGTCAAGGAGGTGGTCAAGAAGTTCGGCCGCATCGA
>JAKQWJ010000259.1 GCA_029562045.1 Spirochaetota bacterium
AGAGTAGGTCGTTGCCAGGCATTTTTATTTATAAGCGCAACACAGCGGTTCCACCGCATTACCGAAAACACGGCCGCACGCAGCCTCCCCCGGCCTGGCGACGACTTTGCGGAAGCCTACGGCTTCCGCCGGAGGCCCGGCGGTTCGCGCGCGAACCGCCGGGCCCGCGCCGGATTTTTAGCGGCGCGGGTTCGTTGCCAGGCTTTTTTTATTTAAATCGCAAGATTTGCTTAAAAACTGCGGGGATTTTTAATAAGACCGTGCATTGCTTTTCAGGGCCTGGCAACAAATCCTGCGCCGGATCGTTGCCTGAACTGAGTGTTTGCTCTGTATACGCCGGGCCAGGCATTTTTTTTGCCTTAAAATGAAGAGCTGTTCCGCGTCGCTAAAAGTCCGACGCGGAACCCGGCATTTACGCAGTAAGAGCCGGCTCTTACTGCGTAAACGCCGGGGCCAGGCTTTTTTATTTAATGGCTTTTCCCCAGAACCCGCGCCGCCCCGACGGGGCGGCGCGCCTGCATTATTGGAGACCGCTCTTTCGAGGCCTCACGAGCCGATGACAAAAAACCGGCTCCGCAGAAGTCATCCGGAAAAAACCCTGGGAGATAAAAATCCGACTTCTTCCCGCGGCGCTTCATTCTGTGATACTATGGGCCGCTGATTAAAAGGACAGGGTGCATCGTATGAAAATCGTGATCGTGGGAGCCGGGGTCGTTGGGACACATGTGGCTAAAAAACTCGGGGAAGAGAACAAAGATGTGGTCCTCATCGAGAAAAATCAGGAAACCTCCCGGATTGTGACGAACAATCTGGACTGCATGATCGTCAACAACGACGGCAGCAGACTGGATGTGCTGACAAAGGCGGGTGTCCAGGATGCGGATTATTTCATCGCCCTGACGGGGTCCGACGAAGTGAACATGGTGAGCTGCAGCATGGTGTCATCCGAATTCCCGAAACCAAAAACCATAGCCCGGGTGAAGAACCCGTACTACGGCTCCCTGGGAAAGACGCGCCCGTCCTTCATGGGGATAGACTACATCATCAATCCGGAGGTGGAGGCGGCGGACACCATTGTCAGAGCCATAGATGAGGGGGTGGTTAACGATGTGTTCACCTTCCAGAAGGATAAGCTCCAGTTGAGGGCCTATCTGGTCGCTCCCGGGTCTTCCTTCGCGGGAAAAACCCTGGTCAATCTTCGCAGGGAGATAGCCTTCGATTTTCTCATCCCCGCCCTGGTGCGCGGCGGTGCCCTGATCATTCCGTCGGGGGATCTGGTGGTCCGGGAAAAGGATCTCATGTATTTTCTCGGAATCCCGGAGAACCTGGACAGAATTCTGGGATCCCTGAAGCTGCAGAAACAGGAAATAAACAAGATAGGAATCGTCGGCGGAAACAGGGTGGCGGAGTACATCATTCAGGCTCTTCAAAGGGATGACAGCACGAGGTCCCGCTCTTTCGTTTCCTTTTTGACCTCTCTGGTGGGAGCTTCCCGCCGGCGGATAACCCTGGTGGAGAAATCGAAAGAAACGGCGAAGTACTTCTCCCAGAATTTTCCCGACATAACGGTCCTGAATCGGGATGTGGCCGAAGAGGGCGCTCTGGAGCAGGAACAGTTCTCCGATTTCGATCTGGTGCTCACCGTCACCGACCATCAGAGCCTCAACCTGATAACCGCGATGATGGCCAAGCATCTGGGAGTGAAAAAGGCCATTGCTCTGGTGCTGAACGACAATTACAACCGACTTTCCTCCAAAATGGACATCGACGTCATGGTGAACCTGACGACGGAACTCATCAACACCGTTCTGAACATCGTCCGAAAGGCGCACATCAAGACGCTGCATTCGTTCTACGAAGACGATGTGGATCTGGTGGAACTGCAGATCCAGGACGATTCCAGACCGGCGGGCAAAAAAATTCAGGACATCGACATACCGAAAGGCGCCCTCATCATTTTCGTGAACAGAAACGAGGAGAACATCATTCCCTCGGGCTCCACCACTCTGCTGGGGGGAGACCATATCGGGATCATCGTAAAGAAGGACGCCGTTTCCAAACTGGAGGACGTGTTCGGAACCCGTCATGAATTATAAAATCATCTTTCAGCTTCTCTCGGTCCTGCTGCTGATCGTTTCGGGGTTTCTCGGGGCCGCGATGGGGGTCGGGCTTCTCTATGGCGAGGGCGCGGAAACGGTCCGGGCTTTCTTCATCCCCATCGCCGGGGCCGTCGTTTTCTTCATAATGGTGCGGCTTTTCATCTGGAAGAAGGGTCCTTCGTTCCTGTCGCCTAAAAGCGGTTTTCTTTTCGTTACCCTGGCCTGGATCGGGGCGTCGGCCCTGGGGGCCCTGCCCTTTTTCCTGTCCGGCTCGGTTCCCAGCTATACCGACAGCTTTTTCGAAACCATGTCGGGTTTCACCACCACAGGGGCCACGATCCTCTCCAATGTGGAGGCCCTGCCGCGATCGCTTCTTCTCTGGCGTTCGACGACCCACTGGCTGGGCGGAATGGGGATCGTGGTTCTCACGGTGGCCATTTTCCCTCTTTTGGGATTCGGCGGCCTTCACCTGATGGAGGCCGAGGCTCCCGGTCCCTCGGTGGACAAGATAACTCCCCGGGTGGCGGGAACGGCAAAGATTCTCTGGCTCATCTACATCGGGTTCACTCTGGCGCAAACCGTCCTTCTCATGCTGGGGGGAATGGATTGGTTCGACGCGATGAACCATTCCTTCGCCACTCTCGCGACGGGCGGGTTTTCCACCAAGAATGCCAGTGTGGCGCATTACAACTCCTCCTACATCGATGCGGTAATAACGATATTCATGGTTCTGGCGGGCGTCAATTTCACCCTCCATTTCAAACTTCTCACCGGCAAGTTCCGGGAAGTCGTCCGGGACTCGGAATTGAAGCTGTACCTGGCCATTTTCTTCGTCGCCGCCTTTGCCATCGCCTGGGACCTTTTAGGCAGCAATTACAGCGCCTTCGGGGAGAGTTTCCGGTTCGCCAGTTTTCAGGTCGCCACCATACTGACCACCACCGGTTTCGCCACGGCGGATTATACGGTCTGGTCCAGCTTTTCCCAGAGCGTCATTTTCGCCCTCATGTTCATCGGGGGCTGCGCCGGGTCCACCGGCGGCGGCATCAAGGTCATAAGAATCCTGACGCTGCTCAAGATGTCCTTCACCGAGATGAAGTATCTCATGCACCCCCAGGGGGTTTTCGGTGTTTTCGTCAACGGAAAATATCTGAAGAAAAACATCGTCTACGACATCGCGGCCCTGGTTTTTCTGTATTTCGTCGTGTTTTTCGTCGTGGTTCTCATCGTGGCCAGCGGGGGGTACGACGTCCTGACCTCCCTGAGCGGCACCATCGCCTGCCTGGGGAATATCGGCCCCGGTTTCGGGAAAGTCGGCCCCGTGCTGAACTACGGTCTTTTCCCCGGCTACATCAAATGGGTTCTCAGCATCACGATGCTCATCGGCCGGCTGGAGGTGTACACGGTCCTCATCCTGCTGACGCCGGCCTTCTGGAAAAAATGAGAAACCCCGCTCCCGCGGCCCGGGCGGAGGTGGTTTTGCGGGAAAAATGAAAGGATAGGGAGTGAACGATGCAGTTCAAGGCCATTTTCCGGCTCGCGTCTCTGATCCTGCTGATACTCGCCGGTTTCATGCTTCTCTCGGTGGTGGTCGCCTTCGTTTACCGGGAGTCCATCCGCAGCTATGTCTCCTTTCTCGCCCCGATGGGCCTGAGCATCCTTTTTTTCGCCCTCATGTCCTTTTTCACCAGAAAAGAGAGGGTGCCGCATCTGTCCATGAAGCATGGCTTTCTGCTTGTCACGGTAACCTGGCTGCTGGCCTCGTCCCTGGGATCCCTGCCCTACCTGTTATCCGGCAGCATCCCCCGCTTCACGGACGCGTTTTTCGAAGCCATGGCGGGGCTCACCACCACGGGGATTTCGCTGATCGACGACCCGTCCCGGGTCCAGCGGTCCATCGTTTTCTGGCAGTCCATGACCCATTGGATAGGCGGCATGGGGATGGTGGTTCTCACCGTGGCGCTCTTCCCTTTTCTCGGGTTCGGAGGGCTCAACCTCATGAAGGCCGAGATTCCCGGGCACGAGGTCATGAAGATAACCGCAAAATCTTCCGGGACGGCGAAAATTCTGTGGGGAGTCTATTTCTTTTTCACCATCACGCAGATTTTCCTGCTCCTTCTGGGGGGCATGACCCTGTTCGATGCGGTGAACAGCACCTTCGTGACCGTCGCCAGCGGGGGAAGCGGAGGAATGAACCAGATCCTTCGAATCTACGATTCAGCCTACATCGACATCGTCGTCACGGTTTTCATGCTGCTGTCGGGAATCAATTTCCAGCTGCAATACAAGCTGCTGGCCCGGCGTTTCAGGGAGGTGTACCGGGACACGGAGCTGAAGGTCTATCTGGGGATTTTCTTTTTCGCCTCTCTCCTGGTGGGCTATAACCTGTTTTCCAAAAATATTCTTCCCGGCATGGGAGTGAGCCTGCGTTATGCGGCTTTCCAGGTGACGTCCATAATGTCCACCACGGGGTTCAGCATCGACGATTACCGGAACTGGCCCTATTTTTCGCAGTTCATTCTCTTTATCCTGCTTTTCATCGGGGCCTGTTCCGGATCCTCCGGGGGGGGAATCAAGGTCATCCGCATCGTCACCATGGTTAAAATGTCGCTGAATGAAATGAGGTACCTGATCCGACCGCGGGGGGTGTTCAGCATCTTTCTGAACGACAAGTATCTGCGCAAGAACATCATTTATGATTGTTCCTCGCTGGTTTTCCTCTATCTGGTGATTTTCATCATCGTTTCCTTCATCGTCACCCTGGGCGGATTCAACCTGATCACCTCCATGGCCATTTCCATTGCCTGCGTCTGCAATACGGGAGCGGGGTTCGGCACCCTGGGCCCCGATTTCAGCTACGGCGCGCTGCCGGACTTTATAACCTGGACCCTGAGTTTCGCCATGCTCATCGGCAGACTGGAGATCTATTCCGTTCTGGTGCTGCTGACTCCCTCATTCTGGAAATCCTGACAAGTGGGAAGGGCCTGCAAAAAGCGACGTCCCTGGTCGGGAGGCCTGCTTCTCCGCGGGAGATTTTTCCCGTAAGCCACCGGGCCGGGAACCCGCAGGCCGGCGGCGCCAAAAAAAGGCCGCCCGAGATCGGGCGGCCTGGTTGTGGTTCCGGGGCATTGAAGCCGGTCCGTCCGCAGACAGCCGGCCTCCACAAAGCAGGAAGTAAAAAGGCCGGTCCGTCCGCAGACGTCCGGCCTCCACAAAGCAGGAAGTAAAAAGGCCGGTCCGTCCGAAGACGTCCGGCCTCCACAGGCGGGATGCTAGAAGGGCCGGTCCGCCAGATATTTGTAGGCGGCGTACTGGCTCTTCGCGTCGGCCCGGGCCTTTTCCAGGAAGACCTGAGCCTGCTCGGGTTTGGCGAGCTTCAGCGACCGGTAGCGGATTTCGTTGTACATGTAGTCCGCCGGATCGGTGCTGGGCTCCCGGGAATCGAGCTGGAAGGGGTTCTTGCCTTCGTCGGAAAGGGTCGGGTTGTAGCGGTAGAGGGGCCAGATGCCGGAAGTGACCGCCGCCTTCTGCTGATCCATGCCTTTGGTCATGTCGATGCCGTGGGCGATGCAGTGGGAGTAGGCGATGATGATGGACGGCCCGTTGTAGGCCTCCGCCTCCAGGAAGGCTTTGATGGTCTGCTGCCGGTTGTACCCCATGGCCACCCGGGCCACATAGACGTAGCCGTAGCTCATGGCCATCATGCCCAGGTCCTTCTTCCGGATGGGCTTGCCGCCGGCGGCGAACTTGGCGATGGCGCCGATGGGGGTCGCCTTGGACATCTGGCCTCCGGTGTTGGAATAGACCTCCGTATCCAGGACCAGAACGTTGACGTTCCTGCCCGAGGCGAGGACATGGTCCAGACCGCCGAAGCCTATGTCGTAGGCCCAGCCGTCGCCGCCGAAGATCCAGACGGAGCGCCGGATCAGATTGTCCGCCACCGACAGAAGCTCCCGGGCGATCCGGGAATCGGCGGCGGCCATCTGTTTCTTCAAATCGCTGACGTAGCCCCGCTGGATTTCGATCTCCTCATGGTTGGACTGGGGGTTTTCCAGGATTTTTTTCAGGAGCTCCGGCTTTGCCCCGGATTTCGGGTCGGCGGCGGCCTTGGCGGCCAGTTCCCGGGCGTATTCCCCCAGCTTGTCCGAGGTGAGCCTCATTCCCATGCCGAACTCGGCGGCATCCTCGAAGAGGGAGTTGGACCAGGCCGGTCCGCGGCCGTCCGCCCGGGTGGTGTAGGGGGTGGTGGGGAGGTTCCCGCCGTAGATGGAGGTGCAGCCCGTGGCGTTGGCGATGATCGCCCGGTTGCCGAAGAGCTGGCTCATCAGTTTGATGTAGGGGGTCTCGCCGCATCCCGCGCAGGCGCCGGAGAACTCGAAGAGGGGCTGCAGCAGCTGGGAGCCCTTGGTGGTGGCCAGGTTCAGGGTCTTGGGATCGGGGTTGGGAATGGTCAGGAAGTATTCCCAGTTCACCTTCTCCGCTTCCCGCAGCGGCGGCTGGGGCTCCATGTTGATGGCCTTCCTGTCGGTCTTGACCTTGTCCACCCTTTTATAGGCGGGGCAGATATTCACGCAGGCGCCGCAGCCGGTGCAGTCCTCGGGGGCAACCTGGATGCTGTACTTCTGCCCCTCGAACTCCTTGCCCTTGGCGTCGGTGCTCTTGAAGGTGGCGGGGGCCCCGTTCAGATGTTTGGGGTCGTAGACCTTGATCCGGATGGTGGCGTGGGGGCAGACCGCGGAGCAGTCGCCGCACTGGATGCAGGTGTCCGGGTCCCAGACGGGGATGTACTCCGCGATGTTCCGCTTTTCGTACCGGGTGGTGCCCACCGGATAGGTGCCGTCGTCGGGCAGCTTGGAGGTGGGAAGCCGGTCGCCCCGGCCGGCGATAATTTCCCCGATAACCTCTTTGACAAACTGGGGAGCCGTCTCCGGCACAGGGGAAAGCATCCGGATCTTGCTGGTTACCTGCTTGGGGTAATTCACCTTCTCGATGCCTTCCAGAGCTGCATCAATCGTGGAGATGTTGGCGTCGACGATGTCCTTTCCCTTGCTGCCGTAGGTCCGGATGATGGCTTTCTTGATGAGTTCCACCGCCTCGTCCTCCGGCAGGACGCCGGAAATCTTGAAAAAGGCGGTCTGCATGATGACGTTGATCCGGCTGCCCATGCCCTTCTGCTCGGCGATCTTCATGGCGTCGATGACGTAGAACTTGATGTTCTTTTCGATGATCTGCTTCTGCACTTCCATGGGAAGCTGGTCCCACACCTCGTCTTTGCCGAAGGGGGAGGCCAGAAGGAAAGTGGCGCCGGGGGCGGCGGAGGCGAGCATCTCCACCTTCTCGATGAAGGAGAACTTGTGGCAGGCCACGAAGTTCGCCTTGGGGATCAGGTACGTGCTTTTGATGGGCTTCTTGCCGAAGCGGAGGTGGGACACGGTGGTGGTTCCCGCCTTTTTTGAGTCGTAGACGAAGTACCCCTGGGCGTAGTTCGCCGTGGCGCTCCCGATGATCTGGATGGAGTTTTTGTTGGCTCCCACGGTCCCGTCGGAGCCCAAGCCGTAGAACAGGGCGGTGTGCACCCCTTCGCCGGGGAGGGAAAAACCCCGGTCCCAGTCCAGGCTGGTGAAGGTGAGGTCGTCGGTGATGCCGATGGTGAAGTGGTTCTTCGGCTTGTCCTGTTTCAGATTGTCCAGCACCGCCTTGGCCATGCCCGGGGTGAACTCGCTGGAACCCAGGCCGTAGCGGCCTCCGACGATCTTCGGATACTGTTTGAACTTGGCTCCCCCGGAACCCATGACCTCGCCGATGGCGGTCCGGACATCCTCGTACATGGGTTCGCCCAGAGAGCCGGGTTCCTTGGTCCGGTCCAGCACCGCGATGGCCTTGACGGTGGCGGGGATCGCGTCCACGAAGGACTGCATGTCGAAGGGGCGGTAAAGCCGGATCTTTAATAGACCGACCTTCTCTCCCTGGGACATCAGATGCTCGATGGTCTCCTCCATGCACTCCGCGGCGGAGCCCATGATGACGGCGATCCTTTCCGCGTCCGGGGCCCCGAAATAATCGAAAAGCCTGTACGCGCGGCCCGTCAGCTTGGCGAACTTGTCCATGACCTTCTGGACCAGCGCCGGGGCGGCCACGTAGTATTTATTGCAGGTTTCCCGGCCGGTGAAGAATACGTCCGGGTTCTGGCTGGTTCCACGGATCATCGGCTTTTCCGGGGTGAGTCCCCGCCGGCGGTGTTCCCGGACCAGGTCTTCGGAGATCATCTCCCGCATGATGTCGTAGGGGATTTCCTCGACCTTCTGCTCCTCGTGGGAGGTGCGGAAACCGTCGAAAAAGTGCAGGAAGGGCACTCTGGTCCTGAGGGTGGCCTCCTGGGCGATGAGGGCCATGTCCATGACTTCCTGGACATTGTTGGAGGACAGCATGCCGAAACCGGTGGAGCGGGCGGCCATGACGTCGGAATGGTCGCCGAAGATGTTCAGCGCCTGGGCGGAGACGGCCCGGGCGGCGATGTGGAAAACCGTCGGAGTGAGTTCGCCGGCGATCTTGAACATGTTGGGGATCATCAGCAGGAGGCCCTGGGACGCGGTGAAGGTTGTGGTCAGGGCCCCGGTGGTGAGGGCTCCATGAACGGCCCCCGCGGCGCCGGCCTCGCTCTGCAGTTCCGTCACCTGGGGGATGGTTCCCCAGATGTTGGGACGGTTCTGGGCGGAGTACATGTCCGAAAGTTCCCCCATGGGCGATGAGGGGGTGATGGGATAGATCGCGATAACCTCGTTGGTCGCGTGAGCGACATAGGCCGCGGCGGTGTTTCCGTCGATAGTGACCATCTTTTTTTCAGCCATTATTATCCTCTTAAAAAATATTGTTTTGATGAGAAATAATAGATAATTTTATCCACTATACCCCGATTCCGACGGGATTGCAAGACTTTCTTCCCCGGCGTCGGGAACCCTCCCGGCAGCTTTTCCCGAGGCGGTTCCCGGAAGTTGTTCCCCGCTGCGGACGGCGGGAGGAGGAGCCGGGGCGGGGCGGCGGACCCGGCCTTCGGAACCTCCGGCGGGGACCGGACTTTGCCGGTTCCTGCCCGGGCGTCGCCCGGGCAGGAACCGGCTCCGGGGATGAGATCAGGTCTTTCCCGGGCCGGCGGGTCTTCCCACGAGGCGGATCAGCACAATCTCCGACCGGGTCCCGATCCGCACCGGCGGCCCCCAGGTCCCGTACCCGGATGAGACCACGAAGCTGGTACCGCCTTTTTTCTGGAGACCGTAATCGATCTCGTAGACCCGCCGGGTGATGAGGTTCCCGGGCCATAACTGACCCCGGTGGGTATGTCCGGAAACCTGCAGGTCCGCCCCGGCGGCCCGGGCCTCCCACAGATCGGCGGGCTGATGATCCATGACGATGAGGGGCAGATCGGGGTTCAGGCCCATGGTCAGAGAGGCCAGGGACAGGCGCGATCCGCCGGTGAACCGGGGGCCGGACCGGTCGTCTCTGCCGGCGATGTAAAGCAGGCCCCCCGCCAGGACGACCTGGTCCCGGAGCATCCGGATCCCCGCGGACTCGAGGTGGAGGCTGAACTCCTCCAGGCCTCCCCCCAGGTACTCGTGGTTCCCCGGCACGGCGTAGACCCCCAGAGGCGCCCGAATCCGCCCGAGATCGGCGTCCATCCCCTGTTTTACGAAAAAGCCCAGATCTTCGTCCAGGATATCCCCCGCCAGCAGCACCAGATCCGGCGCGAGACCGTTGATGCCTTCGACAAGGCGGTTCAGCATCCCGCCGTTGACCAGCGACCCCAGGTGCACATCCGAAACCAGGACGATCCGCAGGTCCTCCCGGCCGGGCAGTTCCTTTTCGATGGACACCTCGTACCGGGTGACCCCGGGGTTTCGGGCGGCCCGGGAGCCCAGAAGAAGAAGGAGGGCGACGGTCAGGATGGCCGCGGCGCCGAAAAAGGAGATGAAGCGGGATCCTGAGGTCCAGGGGGGCAGGAACCCGAGGATCCGGTGAGCCAGGCGCATCGCGTCCACGGCGAGGAGGAAGAGCAAAAAATACACCATCGCCGCCAGCCAGCAGGCCCCCAGAAGATGCAGGGGGCGGTACAGGATGTCCGGCGCGTGGCCGTTCAGGAGCCGGGACAGGATGTAGGACAGGGCCGTCAGCCAGAAAAGGGGCCAGTAAACCCGGGGCGACAGGGCAATCCCCGCGGCCCGGAGAAAATGCCGGCCATGGAGCCCGATGTACAGGTTGACCAGGCCGTAGACGGAAAAGAAAATGATCAGGAAAAGACGGAAACCGGTGCGCAAAAAAGGACCTCCAAAATGTTTTTAACGCGGTGGCCGGCGGCCGCGCCGCATTCCGCGGCGGCGGCAACTTTCACGGAGCCTCCGCAACCCGGCGCGGCGCCTTTGGCCGTGCCGGGGCCGCCGTCTTCCGTCCCTCCCCCGCGGGCGGCGCGGAGCCTCCTGGGCGGGCCGGACGGTGTCACGCCTTTCCTTTTCCCCTCCCTGGGGAGAACTGGCTCAGAATCATTCCCGACAGCATCAGGACGGCCCCGGCGAGTTCCCTGCCGGTGAAACGCTCCCCCAGAAGGAGAAAGCCCCCCACCGCCGCGAAAAGCCCCTCCAGACTCAGGATGATGGCCGCGTGGGTGGGATGGGCCTTCCTCTGGGCCGCCACCTGCAGCGAGTAAGCGATGCCCACGGAGAACACCCCTCCGTAGAGGATGGGCAGCCAGACCGCCGCCAGGTCGGCAGAGCGGGTGGTTTCCCGCCCCAGGGAGAAAAGAAGGCTCAGAAGGGCGCAGACCCCGTACTGGATCATGGAAAGAGGAACCGGGTGAAACCGGGGGGAAATTCTGGACAAGAGAAGCACATGGATCGCGAAGAAGACCGCGCAGAGAAGGACCAGGAAGTCCCCTCCGCCGACGGAGAGGGCCTCGTCCACGCTGATGAGGTACAGGCCCAGCAGGGCCAGGACCGCTCCGGACCAGCGGGAGACTCCGCTCCGGGTCCCGCAGGCGGCGCCGAAGAGCGGCACCAGCACCACGTAAAGACCCGTTATGAACCCCGCCTTCCCCGCGGTGGTGGAGACGATTCCCACCTGCTGGAGGGACGCCCCGGCGAAAAGGACAGCTCCGGCGGCGGCGCCCCAGGCCGCTATCTCCCGGAAGCCTCCGGCGGGCAGCAGCCGGTCCCCGCGGCGGCGGGCGATCAGCAGCACCGGCAGCAGGGACAGGACCCCCAGGGAGAAGCGGAGACCGTTGAAGATGAAAGGTCCCACCGACTCCATCCCCGCCCGCTGGGCGACGAAGGCGAAACCCCAGATGAGGGCGGTGAGGAGGAGCAGGGAATTGTTGGCCATGTCCCACTATACGGCGGAGGCCGCCGCCGCGTCAACGAGCCCGCATTTGTGCTTTCCCTCCGTTTCTGCTACATTAGGGGCGTGCCTGATCGGAACAGGATCGAAGAGACACTGAGTGGGATAGGAAACTGGCAGTATGTTTCCTTCAAGGACGATTTCCTCGCGGGCTTCCAGCTGCGGCTGGAGGAGGGGGAGGACCTGCTGGATGTCCTGGAAGGTTTCTTTCAGGGGGAGTTCATCCGGGGGACCGGAACCGGGGCGGCGGGTCTTCTGGCCCTGACGGACCGGCGGCTGCTTTTTTTCGTAGCCGGCTCCCGGAACTCCCTTCCGGAGATCATCCCTCTGTCGTCGGTGGTCTCCGTCACCGCCAAGGACCTGTCGGCCTATTCCCAGCTGGTTCTCGTCCGGAAAAACGGCCGGGCGGTTCTGACTGTCAGCGGCCGCAACTTCAACCTTCGGGGTTTTCTCGGGTCCCTGAAGCCTCTGGCGGAACTCTTCGACGCGCCGGAACGGACCGCCGGGCCCGGGAAAGGGGGGGAGGCGGAAACGGTGGGGGGGGCGCCCACGGGGGAGGCGCCGAAACCGGCGCGGGAATCCCGGAAGGAGAAGGGACCCGCGGCGGAGCCTCCCCGGCAGGAAAAGTCCGGGACGGCGGCCGACGCCGAGGCGGCGGACGAGATTCCCGCCCCGGTCTGGAACGAGGAGGACCGGAAGCGGAACATCGGCTTCCTGCTGCAGGAGGCCCGGAACCTGAACGGCGCCTTGTCGGAGTTCGCCCGATTCAACAACGAGCCGGGCTTCCTTCTCAAAATGATCGACGATCTTCTGTACATCACCTACTCCTGCATCGGCTATGACTACCGGATCTCCGACGAAACCAAACTCTTCATCATCATGTGCTTCCTTCCGCTGAAGCAGAACCTGGCCCGGGACAGGAGCGTCATCGTCAACCTGTTCAAATACGACACCGTTTCGGAGCACCGCCGGGAGAAGCTTCTGGAGCACTGGAAGATTTTCAGCAATGAAATCTACAAGGTCGGAGGGGGCCGCCCCCGGACCTTTCTGAAGTCCCTCCGGGCCCTGGCCCGGCACGACGAGAAGAACGGCACGGGTCTTTTCGACAGGGCTGCAGCGGCCTATTACACCTACGCCCAGCTGGTGGTGAAGGCCGACGGGACGGTGACGAAGGCCCAGGCCAAGCGGCTCATCAAGGTCCGGGCCCTGATCTACGGGGAAGATGCTTCGGCGGAGGATCGGGAACAGGCTCCGACCGAGGCCGCCGCGGTCCGGAGAGAGGAGGTCCCGGAGGAGGAAACCCTCGAAGAGGTGATGGCGAAGATCAACAGCCTCATCGGCATGGGCAAGGTGAAAGACCAGATCGCCACCTTCATCAACGTCATCAAAATCCACCGGGAAAGGGAGCGCCGGAGTCTGCCGGTGACTCCCCTGTCCCTCCACGGCGTTTTCTACGGTCCCCCGGGGACGGGAAAAACCACCATGGCTCGGTACCTGGGCCGGGTCTACCGCTGTCTGGGGCTTCTGAAAAAAGGCCATCTCGTGGAAACCGACCGGGCGGGTCTGGTGGCGGGCTACGTGGGTCAGACCGCCATCCGCACCGACGAGGTGTTCCGGAACGCCCTGGACGGGGTGCTCTTCATCGACGAGGCCTATTCCCTCACCTCCAAGGACACGGGGAAGGATTTCGGCCAGGAGGCGGTGGAAACCCTCCTGAAGCGGATGGAGGACCATCGGGACAGGATCGCCGTCATCGTGGCGGGCTACCCCGAGGAGATGCGGGACTTCATCGACTCCAACCCGGGCCTCCGCACCCGGTTCAACCGCTTTTTTTTCTTCGAGCATTACAGCCCCCCGGAGCTGCTGCAGATCTTCGAGGTTTTCATGGAAAACGCCCGCTTCACCCTGACCCCCGGGGCGCGGCGGGGGCTTCTGGCGTACATCACCGCCCATTTCGAGAAGAGGGACCGGAGTTTCGGGAACGGCCGCTTCGTCCGGAACCTCTTCGAGCGGATCGTGGAGAAGCAGGCCAACAGGATCGCCGAAACCAGCCCCCTGACGGACGAGATCCTCTGCACCATAACCAAGAGAGACATTCCCGATATGGGGGAGATCGACGAGATGAAGGGCGGCGACGGAACCCTCTCCCTTTTCGACGACGAGGGACCGGGGGCGGGCCGCTAAGGGCCTCCGGGGGGAAAAAGCGCCCTGACCGCCGGAACTCCGAAGAGCCGCTCCGCCTGGGCGCGAAAGTCCGCCGGCAGGGGGGCCCGGATCTGTATCGGGTCCGGCCCGCCCTCCCGTCCCCGGAGCCGGTACTCCCGGGCGTGGAGGTGGTAGCCCCCGGGAAAGGGTTTCCCGCCGTATTTCCGGTCCCCCGCCAGGGGATGTCCCCGGGCGGCGGCCTGGGCCCGGATCTGATGGGTCCTTCCGGTGTGAATGAGGATCTCGCAGAGGCAGTGAGTCCCGGACCTCAGTAGAGGGCGGGCCTGCAGCCGGGCGGTTTTCCCCGGGAGAGGTGCGTCCGCCGACGGGGCTTCGCCGCGGGTCTCCGGAGGAGTGGCCCTGCTCCCCGGCGGGGGGAGGTTTTCCGGCGGCGGGGCTTTCCTTCCGCCGCCGGTCTCCCGGCGGAGCCGGGTGATGCGGCTTTCGCCGTCCCGGTCCAGCCGGTCTTCCCAGAGGACGGGGCCGGGAAGATCACCCTCCAGGATGGCCAGATAGGTTTTTCGGGCCCGTCCCTCCCGGAGGTCCTGGGAGAAGGATCGGGCCCCCCGGATGGATTTGGCAAAAAAAAGGATTCCCGTGGTGTTCCGGTCCAGCCGGTGCAGAGGGCCGGGGGAGAATGCCAGAGACGGGGGGATCCGGGGCAGCAGATACCGGCGCACCGGACCGTCCAGGCCGCCGGCGCCGTGCACCAGGGCCCCCCGGGGCTTGTTCAGCACGAGAAAGTCGTCGTTTTCCCAGAGGACGAGGGGAGGGATCGGCGATCCCTCGGCGGAGGAGGCGGCGGCGGGGAAGGGGGTCCCATGGCGGCGGCCGGTCTCGGCGCGACTTCCCGGGCCGGGACCGGAAATGCCGATGCGGTCCCCCTCCCGGAGCCGGTGTCCCGCCTGGACCGGGACTCCGTTGACCCGGACCCCCCCCTTGCGGAGCAGGGCGAAGATCTCCCCCAGGCCCGCCTGGGGAAAGAGGCGCCGGAGGACCCGGTCCACCCGCTTCCCGTCGTCGTTGGGGCCGCACCTCAGCTCGCCGTCCGCCATGGGGGCAGTCTGGTCCGGACTCCGGGGATTGTCAATGCGCGGCGGAGGGGCTCCCGCGACGGGGCGTCGG
>JAKQWJ010000291.1 GCA_029562045.1 Spirochaetota bacterium
GGCCTGGCCCGGATGTCCCGGCCCATCCCCGAGGCGGGCCGGTTCACCGCCGTGCTGGTGCAGCAGAACGTGGACCCCTGGCTCTCCGGGAGCCGGGAGGAAGCCCTTCTGCGGATCCAGGAGCTCTCCCGCAGCGGGGTCGCCGCAGCGGGAGGGGCGGACCTGGTGGTCTGGAGCGAGTCGAGCCTGTTCCGGCCTTACGGGGAAAACCGGACCCGTTTCCTCCGCCAGCCCCCCGGAGACCCCTTCCGGCCCTTCCTCATGGACCTGGGGGCGCCTCTGTTGACGGGAAACCCCATCGTCCGGGACGGCCCGGAGCGGAAGGTCCTGAACGGCGTCATCCTCCTGGCCCCCGACGGGGAGATCCTGGACGACTACGGCAAACGGCACCCGGTGCCCATGGCGGAGCACGTTCCCTTCTGGGAGTTCCGGCCGGTGCGGGATTTTTTTCAGAAGATCGTCGGCCTGGATTCGATTTGGGATCTGGGTGAGAGGGACACCATCTTCTCCCTCCCTGTCTCCGGAGGCCGGACGATCCGTTTCGGGGCGCCCATCTGCTTCGAGGACGCCTTCCCCTACCTGTGCCGGCGCTTCGTCCGGTCCGGGGCGGACCTGCTGATCAACCTGACCAACGACGCCTGGTCCCGGATGGAATCCGCCCAGACCCAGCACTTCGTGGTGGCCCGGTTCCGGTCCATCGAAATGAAGAGAGTGCTGATCCGGTCCACCAATGCGGGCCTCACCTCGGTCATCGGCCCCTTCGGGGAAATCCGGGCCGCCCTCCCCATGTTCCGGGAAGAGGTCCTGGCGGCGGAGATTCCGGTCTTCCGGGAGGAGAGCCTCACCCCCTACACCCGGTACGGGGACTACTTCCCCCTGGGCCTCGCGGCCATCCTGACCCTCTTTCTGGTCCGGGACAAAAAAAGCCGCGGCAGCCGCCTCTTCGATGGCCCGGCAGGATCCTGACCCTCTTTTCGGCCCGGGACAAAAAAGGCCGCCCCTTTCCGGAGCGGCCCCCTGGCTTCCCGCCGACATCAGCCCTTGATGTTGTAGCGCTTTTTGAAGCGCTCCACCCGGCCCGCCGTGTCGATGAGCTTCTGCTTCCCCGTAAAGAAGGGGTGGCACTGGGAGCAGATTTCCACCGTCATGTCTCCCGCTGTGGAACGGGTCTCGATGACGTTTCCGCAGGCGCAGGTGATCTTCGCCGGCTTGTATTTGGGATGAATATCCGCTTTCATCGTTGTTTCCTCCGATTCAATCCGATACCGTCGAGGTGTTCATGGACCTCAGGAAGGCCTCATTATTCTTGGTTTTCTTCATTCTGTCAATGAGGAGCTCGATGATTTCCACGTCGTCCATGGGGTTGATGACCTTCCGGAGGATCCACATCTTGTTCAGCTCCTCCTCGGTGAGGAGAAGCTCCTCCTTCCGGGTCCCGGACTTCTTGATATTGATGGCCGGGAAGAGCCTCCGGTCCGAAAGCCTCCGGTCCAGATTGACCTCCATGTTGCCGGTCCCCTTGAACTCCTCGAAAATGACCTCGTCCATCCGGCTTCCGGTTTCGATCAGCGCCGTGGCGACGATGGTCAGGCTGCCGCCGTCCTCGATGTTCCGGGCGGCCCCGAAGAACCTCTTGGGCTTGTGCAGGGCGTTGGAATCCACTCCCCCGGACAGTATCTTGCCCGAGGTGGGAACGGTCTGGTTGTAGGCCCGGGCCAGACGGGTTATGGAATCCAGCAGGATGACCACATCCCGCCCGTGTTCCACCAGGCGCTTGGCCTTCTCCAGCACCATCTCCGCCACCTGCACGTGCCGGGACGCCTGCTCGTCGAAGGTGGAGGAGATGACCTCCGCCTTGACGTTCCGCTGCATGTCCGTGACCTCCTCCGGCCGCTCGTCGATGAGCAGAACGATGAGGTAGACCTCAGGCTGATTCAGCGTTATGGCGTTGGCGATTTTCTGCAGCAATATGGTCTTTCCGGTGCGGGGCGGCGACACGATGAGCCCCCGCTGCCCCTTTCCGATGGGGCAGAAGAGGTTGATGAGCCGGGTGGAGGGGTCTCCCTCGGGGGTCTCCAGGTTGAGGCGCTCGTCGGGGTACAGAGGCGTCAGGTTGTCGAAGGGGATCCTCTGCTGGGCCACCCCGGGCTCGTCGAAATTGACGCTTTCCACCCGGAGCATGGCGAAGAAGCGCTCCCCCTCCTTGGGGGAACGGATCTGACCGTAAACGGTGTCGCCGGTCTTCAGGTTGAAAAGCCGGATCTGGGAGGGGGAGATGTAGATATCGTCGGAGCCGGGAAGGTAGCTGTTCTGGGGCGAACGCAGGAAGCCGTACCCGTCGGAGAGGATCTCCAGGGACCCGTAGGCGTAGATGGCCCCGCCCTTTTCGGTGTGGGCCTTCAGGGTCGCGAAGATGACCTCCTGCTTCTTCAGCGCCGGCAGGTTCTCCTGCTGAACCCCGAGGCTGGCGGCCAGGTCCCGGAGGTTCTTCATGTTCATCACCGTGAGGTCGTTGATGCTCAGGATGGCGCCCCCCGAGGGAGCCTCCCCGGACTCTTCCCTGTCCAGGGAGGAAAAATCCTCCCGTCCCTTGTGGGGCCGCCGGCTGTTCCGCTCGGCGAACCGGGATCGGCGGTTCTGCTGCTCCTGGTGCTTCCTTCCCTCGCCGTGGCCGCCGCCCGTGAAGGGGGGCATCTCCGGCTCCGTCCCCGGATGGGCTGCGGAGGTTCGCCCCTCCGAACCGGCGGGAGCCGTCCCGTTGGGAAGGTCCGACCCGTCTTCGTTGTGGCCGGTGGTGGCGTCTTTTATCAGTTCCACCCGGACCTTGCGCTTTCTGTTGTCGCGCCGCAGGGAAGGAGAGACGTTTCTCCCCTGCCCCTCGGCGGGGGTCCCGTTGTTGCCTTTTTCCGGAGCCTTGTTTCCGCCCCCTTCGCCGTAATCCGCGTTGTCGGAATTACGCTGTTCCACGAAACCCTCCCCTTCCCGGGCATGGCGCCCGAGATCAAGTTCGTTCTGCATGCTCTCTTTTACAACCGCGGCATTGTCCGCCGCGCCGGATGAGGCTTTTCTTCTCCGGATTATGGCCATTCGAATCTCCAATCATCTGCACTGTTTGTTGTCCGTTCCACGGATTACCGCTCGAAAGAAGGCAAGACAAGATCGTCAAAGGGAAAATTATCTGCAAGTCTTTATTTCAAATATATTCATCGAAACGGCGGGTGTCAATACTCTCCCCCCGGAGGATGAAGGCCTGGAGCAGGAAAAGCCCGATGTAGGCCGACAGGGTCCGGACCCTCCGGCGGGAGCCGGGGAAAAGAAAGCGCTGCTCGAGAAAGCCTCGGGACACTCCTCCGACGCCGATCCAGACCGTTCCCACCGGCTTCTCCGGTGAACCACCCCCGGGGCCGGCCACTCCGGAAACGGAAACGGCGCAGTCCGCCCCGCTGACATTGATGACCCCCTCGGCCATGGCCCGGACCGTCTCCCGGGACACCGCTCCGCATCGGCTCAGCAGGGGCTCCGGAACGCCCAGGAGCCCCGTTTTGGCGGCGTTGGCATAGGACACCACGGAGCCCCAGAAAACATCGGAGCTGCCGGGCACATCGGTGAGAATCTTGGAAAGAAGGCCCCCGGTGCAGGATTCCGCCGCGGCGATGGTGAGGCCCGCGGAACGGAAATCCCGCAGCAGCCCGGCGACGGGATCCACATCCCCGGGACGGACCAGGAGGGGGCCGAAATCCTCCAGCAGGGCCTCCACGACCCCGTTCCGGGACCTCCTGTCGCCGCCCTCCAGCACGTAGACATTCCGTTCCCCGTCCCCGGTGCGCCGCCAGCTCATCCCCTCCACCGCAAGGGGCGCGAGGCGCCTTTCCAGCGCCGGGGGAGAAAGTAAAAGGGTGGTAAAAACGCTTTCAGACACTCTGGATTGTTTTCTTGAGCCGGCCGATGGGAGCGGAGAAGACATCGATCTGTTCGCTGTTTTTGATCATCTCGCATTTCCCTTCGAAGATCACCCCGTCGGCTATTTTGAGTTTCGCCGTGCGGACATTGCCGTAGATCTTTCCCGAAGAAAGCATTTCTATCTTGTCGTAGGCCTCGATATTGCCGCGGACAACGCCTCCCACGACGATGGATCTGGCCTTGATATCCGCCCGGACCTCGGCGCCGTTTTCGACATACAGGAAGCCGTCGGACTGTATGGCCCCCTCGAACTTGCCGCTGATTCTGACGGAACTGGAAAACTTCAGGGTTCCCTTCAGTATCGTGCCGGAGCCGAGGCGGGATTCGGTTTTGCTGTATATTTCCAGCTCGTAGGATGCGCTCATGGGTATATCGGATCCGTCCTTATTTGGTTTCCATGACAAAAACGCCGTCCCAGTCTTCGGGGGGCGGATGCGCCACCAGCTGCCGGCAGCGTTCCACGTAAACCCTGCTGGGGCCGTCGGAAGGATCTTCCCGGAGCGCCTCCTGGAAGCTCTCCAGGGCCCGGGAAAAATCCATGAGCTTGTAATGCCTGCGCCCCTGGGCGAACAGTTCGAGAACCCGGGCCTTCCGCGGAGTGATCACTCCCCTCCCTCCCTCCGGTCCTTCCAGGAGCCGAAATGTTTCTGGTATTTTTCTTCCAGATCGTTCAGGCTGAGTTCTCCCTTTTTAAGGAGCTTTTCCTTGTCTTCCCGGTCCCGGATTTCCCGCTCCAGGCCGTCCAGCGCCGCTATGGTGGATTCGGACTCGGTTATGAATTTCCGCAGAAAGTCCTCCACATCCCCGGTGTTTTCCGCATCCAGGACGCCGGCCGCGCCGTTCAGGTCCGACAGGCTCCCCCGGAGGCGGCGGACGAAAAATATCAGCGACTGGTTCAGCGATTGCATCAGGGAGATCCGATGCTCCCGATGGGCCACCTGGTCCGCCAGTTCCTTGTGGCGCAGAACCGCCTTGATCCGGGCCAGAACCTCGGAAAAGTTGAAGGGCTTGGTTATGTAATCCTCCACCCCCAGTTCGAAGCCTTCGATTTTGTCCTTCACGTCGTCCATGGCGGAGAACATGATGATGGGGATGCTCCGGAAACCGGCGAAATCGTCCCGCTGCTTGAGGATTTTGGTGACTTCCCAGCCCGACAGCTTGGGCATGATGTTGTCCAGAATGATCAGGTCGGGGACGAAATTCCGGACCTTCTCCAGGGCTTCTTCGCCGTCTTCGGCTTTTTCGACCTGGAAGCCCAGTTTGCCCAGCATCAGGGAGAAGAAATCCAGATTGATCTGTTCATCGTCGACGATTAATATTTTTGCCTTGACTTTCATCGTCCCAACCTCAAGCTCCGGTATTTTCCTACACTTGACCGGTAATGTCAATCGCATTCCGCCGCCGGAACGACTTCCGGACGGCCCCTCCCGCCAGCGCCGCGGCGGAGGAAAAAACGCAGAGCCAGGCGAACCAATCCCCCCAGGCGGTGTAGAGGGCGCCGGAAGCCGTATAGACCGGCACACGGCCCAGGAGGTACCCCTCCCGGAAGGGGGGGTACAGCTGGATGATGCGGCCGTTGGGATCGATGACCGCCGTCATCCCGCCGTTGGTGCCCCGGACGACCGAACGCCGGTTCTCCACCGCCCGGAGCACCGACATGGCCAGGTGCTGCATCGCCGCCGCCACCGAATAGGACCAGGAATCGTTGGTGATGTTTACGATGATTTCAGCCCCCCCCCGGACGAACTCCCGGGAGATGTACCCGAAGGAATCCTCGAAGCAGATGGGGGTGGAGAACTTCACCCCCCCGGCCTGGAAAACCACGTAGTCCCGCCCCTTCTCCCAGAAATGGGTGTCCGCCTCCACCAGTTTCCGGTAAAACCAGGGGAAGGTCTTTTCGTACGGAAAATGTTCGGTGAAGGGGACCAGCCGGGTTTTCCGGTAGATCCCGGAGATCCGTCCCCGGTCGTACAGGAGGGCGGCGTTGTAGTCCACCCGGGTGGTCACGCCGAAACGGTCCTTCTCCAGCCTCCCGTCGTCGTTCCCCAGCAGGACCGGCTTCCCCGTCCCGGCGAGAAAGCCCATCAGTTCGTCCACCAGGGCGTAGATATCCGGGTTTTCCCGGTACCGGCTGTGCCAGTCGATGCCCGGCACGAAGGCGGTCTCGGACCAGACCAGAAGGTCCGGGTCCTCCCCCAGGGCCCTTTGCGAAAGCGCCACCAGACGGTCCAGATTCTCCCGGTAGGCCCGGACCCCGCCCTTCCAGGGATCCACGTTGTGCTGGATCAGCGCGGGACGGAAGATTTTCGCCTCCCGGAGGTCCACCGCGCCCAGGCGGCCGTAGAGCAGCGCCAGGATGAAAGAGCCGGCATAGAGGGTGGCGTCGATCCGGTGGGCCCGAAAAAAGGCGGGAAGGCCCTTCGGGCCCCGGGACAGGGCCGCGGCGAGGTACGCGGAGGGAAACACCACCAGGACCGAGACACCCCAGACACCCAGGAGGTCCGCTATCCCCAGAAGGGTCGGGAACAGATACTGGGAGTAGCCCATGATTCCGTAGGAATAGCCGAGGAACCCCTTGGTCCGGAGAAGCTCGTAGGCTATCCAGATCAGGACCTGCACCAGGTAGCCCCGGCGGGGGAAGAGCCGCGCCGCCATCCGCAGCAGCGGAAAATACACCAGAAAATTGACCACATATATCGTCGGGACGATGAAGATCGCCAGGGGGTGGAATTTGAGGAGCCAGAAGTTGAAAAGCGCGTAGGAGACGAAACCGTAATAGGCGCCGTAAAGCGGCGCCGCCCAGAGGGCGCTGCGGGACACCACCAGGAAGACCGGAGTGAGGGCCAGGTAGGCCAGGGGCCACCAGCCTTTTTCCGAAACGAAGCTGGGAAAGGAGAGAGCGAAGAGCAGAGCCGCCCCGGTGAGAACGGCCAGGTCGATAAAAAAACCCGCCCTGCGCGTCTGTCCCGGAGAGGTCCCGGCGGGCGTGGATGGGGAGGGGTGATTCAAACTATCCCCTCACGGCCCAGGTGCTTTCTTTGAGTTCCTTCCCCGGCCGGAAGACCGCCACACCGTGGTTTTTTACGTGGACGGTCTCTCCCGTTTTCGGGTTTCGGGCCTTTTCCCGGCCCTTGCGGGTGCGGACCTCGAAGGTGCCGAAGCCGCGCAGTTCGACAACCCTGTCGTCAATCAAGGCCGCCTTCACCTCGTCGAAAAACGAATCGATGATGAAGTGGACATCCTTTTTGCTGAGCCCGGACTTGTGAGCGATGCTCTCTACCATTTCGGCCTTGGTAAGCTTTTTCTTTCCCACCCCTGCTCCTTTGTCGTCCGGATCGGAAACCCCGGGCATTCCCCGGGAGCGCGGCGCCCTCAGACCATGGCGTTGAGCCGGGCGTGAAGACGGGATTTTTTTCTGGCCACGCCGGCCTTGTGAAACACTCCCTTGGTGGCGGCGGAATCGAGGATCTTCTGACAGACCAGGAAGGCGGCGCCGGCCTTTTCCTTGTCCCGGGCCTCCACCGCGCCGAGAAATTTCTTGATCTCCGTCCGCACCTCGCTCCTGACCATACGGTTTTTGAGCCGCCGAACCTCGCTCTGCCGCTGCCTTTTCTCTGCGGAATTCTTTATCGACAAGGTGACATCCCTCCATTTCTGCCTGTTTACGGATATTCGAGCGCCCGTAAACTATCAGATAATTCTTGCTCTGTCAATACTTAAAAAAAATCCACCCCCCGCCGGGTGGATTTCGCGCCGATCCGGAACCGGGAAAATCTACCGGAAATCCCGGGGCCGCCTCTCCCGGCGGCTGCACTTTTCACACTCCGCCAGGTTGCGGATCTTACCGTCGGTAAAAACGGTCTTCATCTTGATCTCCCCTCCGCAGGGGCAGAAAAATTTCTGCGTCGCCGAGGCGGTCCGTGCGTTCTTGCTGACCTGTGCCATGGATATTGCTCCTCTCTCCGACGAGGTTGTTTCCTCAGAATTGACTGTAAAATACCATATTCAGCCGCCACGAGTCAACGAGGTGTCCGGCCTTTTCGAAAATCCGCGCCTGCCGGGGAAATTCTCCGTGAATCTCCCCGGGCCGCCGCCAGGCGGCCCGGGGGCGATGGGTAAAAAGGGGCATGCTCCTTTCGTGCCGGTCTCTCCTGTCCCGGGACGGGAGTCTGCAATGGGGCTGCAGCTCGGGGACAGGAGGAAAAAAATCGGGTATAATGCATTCAGGGCGCGGGATCGGAAAGAGGATGATGGACAACCCGACAGACACAAGATCTCCCGGGGACGCAGCTGCGAAAAAACGGCGTTCCCGGTCCGGGAAAGAGGTCCATCCCGGACGCAGACCGGAGCCGGCCGGCGGCGCCGGCGAAACGGAGGTCCGCCGCTGAACCATCTGATCTTCCTCGTTTATTTCCTTTGTTTTTCGTCGGGGCTCGGCGGCATGGCGGCGGTCGCCGTCGTCTGCCATCGGATCCGCCATCCGGTGATAGCGGCGTATTTCCGTTTCCTCCTGACCTACACCCTCACTCTGGCGGTGATCGCCCTGTATTTCTATGTGCGGGAGGTCGCTCACCATACCGGCCGGGAGGCCTTCCTTCTTTTTACGATCCTGGTTTACGGGCTGGTGGGCCTCTCATATACCTATATCAGCCGCCTTCTGGCCGGTCTTGACGGGGGAAGAACACCGCGCCCGGACCGGATCCTCATGGCGGCTTTCAGCGGAGCGAATTTCTTCATGAGCTTTCTGGCGCTTCTCGTTTTAGCCTCCGGGGACGGAGCGGGGGTTCTGGAAACGGGAAGGGTTTTCACCCTGGCTCTGTCCACCATCTCACTGGCATACTTCACCGGCCGGGCGCATCGCTTCGCCCGGGAAGAA
>JAKQWJ010000293.1 GCA_029562045.1 Spirochaetota bacterium
TTCGGAAACCTCCGCCCGGGCTTCGGAAACCTCCGCCCGGGCTTCGGAAACCTCCGCCCGGGTACGGGAGACGACTGTCGGTGTTGCCGAAGCAGCCGCCCGGGCTTCGGAAACCTCCGCCCGGGCTGCGGAAGCCTCCGCCCGGGCTGCGGAAGCCTCCGCCCGGATCGGGACGCTGCTGCGGGAAAACCTGACCAGGATCGACGCCCGGGGCTGGCAGAATCTCCGGCGGCATCTCCTGGGGCGGTATGAAAGGGAGTTTCTGCCCCGGGAGGCTTCGGAGGAGATCGAGGCCTCCCTGCCCGCGGCCGCCCGGCGCAGGATCCTGACGGCCTCCTATTCCGCCATCTCCTTCCTGAAAAGCGCCGAGACCCAGCTTCCCCCATCTACGGAGAAAGGGAAGGCTCTGGTCCGGCACCGGGAGAGAACCCTGCGCCTCCAGAGCTTCGCGGCGGAGACCCCGGCCTTTCTTCGTTTGACCGAATCCGGCGGGACCGGCGGCCTGGGACCGGAGGAGAGAAAGAGTATCGGCCGTCTCCTGTCGGCGGGACGGGTCTTCAGCTCCCGGGACTGGGACCTTCTCGCTTCGGGGGATCCCCTCTGTCGGACACTGATCGACGACCGATTCCGCGGTTTCGGCGGCGGCGGGACAGTGGGGGCGATGAATACCGCCGACGCTCTGGGCCTGTCCCTGGGAGACTACGTCCGGGGGACGGACATGCTGTACCTCGTTTCGGTGAACCGGTGGGGCCAGGCGGGCGGCGCCGTCTCCCCGGAGCCGGCGCCGGCGGAGATCCCGGCGGATCCGGCCTTTCGCAAGAACCTGGCGGAGGGGCGGGAAATCGCCGACCGGGTTCTGGAGGTTCTCCTGCGGGACGGCGCCGATGTCCGTTCCGGTTCGCGATTGACGGTTCTGGAACTGCTGAACCACCGGATCGCCGGCCTGACCTTCCTCACTTCGGAGAAGTACCGCCCCGTCCGGGAGGCTTTTTTCTCCTTCCTCGACGCGCTCTACAGGGAGGTGGACGCGAAAGCCGCCATGCTCCTGGGCTCAGGCGGCGGTGGAGGGACCGGAACCGGGGCCGGCGGCCCCGGGGGAGGCGGCGGGTCCGCCGCGGTTCGGGACGTCTTCCCGGACATCCTGCGCCGCCTGGGATCCGCCGTCCGCCTGGTCTGCCTGTACCGGGAGGAGACCTCCCCTTCGGGATTCCCGAATCCCGTCGCCGTGGACCCCGAAGAGGCGCGCTCCGCCTATGCCCGGGCTTTCTGGGCCGTGACCCAGGGGGCCGAATCGGACGGGTCTCCGGAGACCGCGGAAGAGTGGGCCCAGGCCCACGGCCAGATCACGATCTCTCTTCCGCTGTTCCTGGGCTTGAAGTCCGGCGGCGGCGCCCTGGGTCTCTATTTGAGTTCCTATCCCGACGGAGTGCTCCGGGATTATCCCGACTACGCCGCTGTTTTCGACAGCCTGGCCCGGGAGGCGGCCTTTCCCTGGTTCCGCTGGTCCTTCCGCATCACGTACCCTCTCTTGAAGGCTGAGTACCGGGCCCGGGGTTTCGAGGCCCTGCTGGCGGCTTATCGCGTTGTGGATTCCGTTTACGGTCTGGGCCTGAACCCTGGAGGGGAGGGCGGCAGGATACTGGCGGGTCTCGAATCTCTGGCCCGGCTGCGGATCCCCGAGGAGGAGCTGCAATCGAAGCTGGTGGGAAAGGAGGCCCTTCCCGAGGCGGTGGACCGGATCATCGCTGCTCTGGGAGACACCCTTCGCTCCGCCCAGGGAGAGTTCCTCCGGGCTTCCCGGAAGGAGGTCTACGACCAGAGGAGCGCGATCGCCGGGCTCTCCGCGCATTCAGGGGATTTCCCCGGGGCGGCAGCGGCGCTGCTGCGGCGCGTCAACGACGCTCTGGGAGAAAGGTTCCTCTCCGGCGAAGAGTATCTGGAAACCAGGGCCCTGCTCTTTAAAAGGGCCGCGGACCTGTTCCGGGAACGGGGGGAGGAGTCCGCCGGGAGACTCTGGCTGGATTCCCTGGCCGCCTCCGGGATAATCTCGGAGCGGGAGCGTTCCGAAAGGAGTCCGAAATGAGCCGCCCGGGAATTTTTCTTCCCGTCGTTCTGGCGGCCCTGGTCTTGAGCTGCGGTCCCGGCGGGGGCGACCGGCCGGAACCCTCCCCATCCATTTCCCCGATCGGGGCAGGAGGCGTGATTCCGGCGGCGGTGGAAGCGGAACGGGCCGCGCCGGGGGTTTTTCTCCAGGACCGGGGAGGCCCGGAACGGCGGGGCCTGTCGCCGGGGCCGGCTCCGGATTTTCCTCTGCAGCCCCTGTGGAGCCGTCCCGGACCGGGATTTTCCCGGGCGGTTCCCGCGGCGGACCAGGAAAGACTCTATGTCATGGGGAGCGGAAACGGCCTTTCCTGCCTGTCCCGGGACGGGGGAGGACTCCTGTGGAACTTTCCCGCCCCTCCCCCGGCGTCGGCCGCCCCCGCCGTGGGAGAGGGTCAGGTCTTCATGATGGACGGCGAGGGGGCCCTCTGCGCCCTTTCCGCCGCGGAGGGGCGGGTGATCTGGCGGCGGGAGGGAGGCGAACCCTCCGTGGCCGCTCTTCTTCTGACGGAGGGAACTCTCGTCACCGCGGGGATCCGGGGGAAGGTGGCGGCCTTTCGGGCTTCCGACGGCGAGGTCCTCTGGGAAAGGGACCTGAAGGCGCCCCTCTACGCCGCTCCCTCCGCCGCCGATGGAAGGGTTTTCGTCGGCGCCGAATCGGGGCTCGCGGCGGCCCTGGCCCTGGAGGACGGCCGGGAGCTGTGGAAGCGGGAGCTTCCGGGGCGGATAAGCGGTCCGCTGATTCCCTGGGGGGACGGGGTCTTCGGCGCGGTGACCGGCGCCTTCTCCGGCGGTGCGTCCGGACCCGGAGGGGGTGAATATTTTTTCCTCGACGGGGCCACCGGAGACCTGCGCTGGAGCTGGAGGAGCGGTTCGGGGATCCTCGCCCCGGGGGTGGTGGACAAAGGGTCTGCCATTTTCGCCGATACGGAAGGCACCGTGCTCTCCGTGCGGCTGGATACGGGAATCGTCCGGTGGCGGAGGATGCTCCACCATCCGGTGTCCATGGGGATCACCCTGACGGACGGCGCGGTTCTCACGATGACGGAGGATTCGGTCCTGTACCGTCTGGATGGGGAAACCGGCGAGGTCACCGGGAGAACGGTTCTTCCCCCGGCGGTCTCCACCCCCCCCCTCTGCCTGGATGGGGTTGTATACCTGGCCACTCTCCAGGGAGACTTCCGCGCTCTGCAGGGGGCCGGCGAGGAGGGCAGGTCACGGTACGTCCCTCTTCCGGAAGAGCCGGTCTTCCCGCCCATCCTGACGCCGGAACGGGACCTGGAGATCTTCCTTCCCCGGGACGGGCTGCTGGTGGAACTGGCCCCCGTGGGGGGGCGCCACTACATCGAGGTGATGGGGGAGCCTCCGAGGCCGGTGGCGCTGAGGCTCCTGGACCGGGAGGCTTCGGTCCTGGCGGAAAACCTGGGCTACACGGCCCTGGAAAAGGGCTTCGAGTTCCGTTTCGACGCGAAGAAGACCTATATTCTGAAAGCCGAGCCGGTCAAACTGGACGAGGGCCTGGTTCCGGTCTGGCTTCGGATCCGGCCCCTGGGCAGGGGATCCTAGGGCGGGGTTCTCCGGATCAGGGGCGGGAAACCTCAGGCCCCCGGTCCGCCTCCAGGACCATGGACCTCTGCCAGGCCGCCAGTTCCCTCATAAGACCCTCGTCCTCCCCCTCCCAGTCCGCCAGGATACGGAAGACCGGCTCCGTTCCGGAGCCGCGCATCCAGAGGAAGCCCCGGCTCACCCCGGCGGGGTCTTTCAGGAGGATGGTGAGGCCCCCCCGCTGGGCCCCGGTCCGGAACTCCGGTCCCATGCCGGACCTCCCCACCGTCCCTTCGTGGTTGATTTCCTCCCAGGACGCGACTCCGAACCGCTCCCTCAGTTCCCGCCGCCTCCTCTCCCATTCCCGGAGGAAGATCCTCTCGTAACGGGCCTTCAGAACCCCATGGTCCGCCGTGCGGATGGTCAGGAGAGCCGTGGGGTCGGAGCTGCTCAGGGTCCGGAACCGGGGCAGAATCCGGAGGGCCTCCGCGATGGAGGGTTCGGTCTCCGGAGAATCGGAGAGGCCCAGGGCGCGCAGGAGGACCCGCCAGGGGCCGGGGAGATCTTCGGACCCGGGGAGGCCGCGGAACCCGGGGAGGCCGCGGAACCCGGGGAGGAACAGGAGCTTCAGGATGGCGAAAACGGTGCTCAGGGGATCCCGGACCTCCCCGGGGTGGGTGATGTTCCCTCCGTTGGACCCTTCCCCCAGAATGCGCACGATGTAGCCGTCGCTCCGGAGTTTCGCCGCCAGAGCCACCACATTGGCCTCGCCCACTTCGGCGCGATGGACCTCCGCCCCCAGGGCCGCGGCGATCCGGTCAAGCCGCAGGGAGGTGGGGTCGTTCACCGCCACCGCCACGGGTGTTTTCGGAAACCTTCCGGTCCGGCGGGCCGCCAGACATGACAGCTCGGCGGCGCAGGCCAGGGCGAAGACCTCCTGGGCCTCCAGGGGCAGGGCGCGTCCGAGGGTTTCATCGTAATAGACCAAATTCCCCCGGTCCCCGTCGTTGTCCGGGACATAACCGAAGAGAAAGGACCGGTCCCGTCTCCGGGCCTCTTCCAGTTCCCGCCGGCAGTCCTCCAGGGCGGCGCCCTCGGGGAGGATGGCGTGGGCGAACTCCCGGGGCCTGCCGTGGATTATCCGGACCCGGAGGCCCAGGTCCTCCAGAATCCGGCGGTCCGGGCCCAGGGCGCGGGCCCCGCCGTTCATGTCGACGACGACGCCGCAGCCCCGCCTCCGGATCTCCCGGGCCAGGACCTCGAAAAAGGCGGCCCTCTCCCCGGGGTTGGGGAGATCGGCGGCCACCAGGCGGACGAAATCCCCGTAGACCTCCCCGGCGTCCTCTTTCCAGCGGGCCGTCTCCCGGTAAACCCTTTCCAGTTCTCCCCCGATGAGCCGGGCCCCGCCGTCCAATTCCCGAATCAGGCTCCCCATCCGGAGCTCGTCCCCGGCAAGGAGGCGGAAATCCCGGATGAGCCCCGCCGAGTCCTCCCCCCCCAGGACCCCGCCCTTCAGGCCGAACTTCAGCCCGTTGTGACCCGCCGGGTTGTGGCTGGCGGAAACGTAGACGAAACCGTCGATTTCCCGGGTCTTTTTCGCGTAAGCCATGATCTCCGGGGCGGGACTGATGAAGAGATAGCGGATCCGTATCCCCCGAAGCAGAAAAACCCGGATCATCACATCTGCAATGGCGGGGCCGGTGAAACGGCTGTCCAGTCCCACCGCCAGGCAGGGATGGGCCCGGTCGGTTCTTTTCAGAAGAAAGGCGGCGAAGGCCTCGGCGGCGGCGGCCGCCAGTTCCCGGTCCTCGGGGCGTGTTTCCCCGCTCCTGCTTTCCCCGTCCCCGTCGGCGGCGAAGACCTTGCGCCAGCCCGAGGCGGAGAGGATGAAGGACTCCAGGGCGCTCCTCCGGGCGGCGCCGTCGGGAATGCCGCCCCGGGGGAAGGGGGATTCTTCCGGGTCTCCCATGAAAAAACCCGTGCTGTCGTGGAAGATGGCGGCCATGGCTCCTCCTTTCGGCGGACACGGTGCCGGAAACCCGGGCTTTTGTCTACCCGCCGTCCAAGGGCCGGCGGCTGCCTTCCCGCGTCTCCGCATCTCCCGCTCTCTCCCCGAAACGGCCGGCGCCTCTCCCGGGGCGCCCCACCGCCGGGACCCGAAGATCCCGCCTTCACGGCCACGGGCCTGTCTTCACGGCCATGTGCCCGCCTTCACGTCTACAGGCCCGCCTTCACGTCTACAGGCCCGCCTTCACAGCTGAGGGTCTGCCTTCACGTCTACAGGCCCGCCTTCACAGCTGAGGGCCTGTCTTCACGGCCACGGGCCTGCTCTGCGGTGGCGGGGAAAGGGAAAACCGTGTATACTGGGGCCCATGGGAAAGAACCTCTTTGCGGCCGCGGTGGTGGCGGCGCTTCTCCTCGGATCTCCCCCCCCCGCCGAAGCGGAGAAGGCCCAGGGGGGCTGGACCCTGGCGCAGAGTCTGGGGGGGGCGATCAATCCCCTGGCGGCGGAGTATGCGGTCAGGGTTTTCCGCACCCGGCCCCTTTTTCCCGGCAGGGCGGGCCGACTCTGGGAGTCGGCGCGGATCGAAGCGGGTTTCCATAACGCCCTGACCCCCGCCTACGACACCTTCTCGGTCTTTGTCCTGGTGGAGCCCGCGGCGGTCTTCGATCTCCATCTGTCCGCGGGGGTCCGGGGCTACTACGACCTCTTCGGCTTCGGCTACACCCCCCTGGCGGGCTTCGACGCCCCCTTCGACGCTTCCACCCGGCGGAACCTGGACCGGTCCGGGGAGGCGGGGTTCCGCTACTCCGCGACCCCCACCCTGAAGGGGGCTCTGGGGCCCCTTCTTTTCTCCCATTCCGCCGGATTCGTGCTGCTGGACATGCGGGGGGCGGACACGGCAGAGGACCATTACTTCGAACCGGTTTCCAACGCCATTCTGGCCAGGTTCGGCGGCTACCTGTCCAACGACAGTCTTCTGGCCTATGACTTCGGAGGAGGTTTTCTGGGGGGGCTGGCCCACAGCTTTCTGTTCGTGCCCGCCTCCTCCTATGTCTCCCAGAAGATCCTGGCGGTCTGCCGGGTCTCCCTCCCCATGGGGGAGAGGGTCGATTTTTCCGCCGCCTTTCTGGGGGGGGTCTTTCTGCGGGACCGTTACCATTCCTACCGGGACGGCACGGTTCATCTCGCCGCCCAGGGGGGCATGAGGGTGAGGCTTTGAGTGAACCCGGGAAGGCCCGAACCCGGGTCCGAACGGAGTCGGGGCGCCTCTTCCGGAGGAGTCCGGCGCGGCGGCCGGACCCTCCCGCTTCCGGCCGCTCCCTGCCGGGAGATTCAGGAAAACAATTGAGAATTTTCACAATCTTATCAGCAACAGGAGAGATGGAATGAAGCAGATGCAGATCGGAAAATCGGGAATCACCGCCTCCGCCGTGGGGATGGGGGCCTGGGCCATCGGCGGGGACAGCCAGTGGGGGCCCAGCGACGACTCCGAATCAATCCGGGCCATTCATCGGGCCAGAGAGCTTGGGGTGAGCCTGCTGGACACGGCGCCGGTTTACGGTCTCGGCCACAGCGAGGAGGTGGTGGGAAAGGCCCTGAAGGGCCGGCGGAAGGATTACATCCTGGCCACCAAATGCGGACTGCGCTGGGACATCGACGAGGGCACCGTTCTGATGGAGCGGGACGGGGTGACCATCCGCCGCAACGCCCGGCCGGAGAGGATCGCCGAGGAGATCGAGCGGAGCCTCCGCCAGCTGCAGACCGATTATATCGATATCTACATCGTGCACTGGCAGGCCATGCCTGACTTCCCGGTTCCCATCTCCGATACCATGGGGGCCCTGATGGATCTGAAGAAGCAGGGCAAGATCCGGGCCGTCGGGGCTTCCAACCTGGACCGGGACCAGTTTCTGGAGTACGTGAAGCACGGACAGCTGGATCTGATCCAGGAGAAGTACAGTATGCTGGACCGGACGGTGGAGGCGAAGTTCTTCGACCTCTGCGACAGGCACCAGGTCTCCTTTCAGGCGTACTCCCCGCTGGAGCGGGGGATCCTGACGGGGAAGTACAAGGTGGGGACTCCGGTCAACATGGGGCTGGCCCGCTCCAAGATAAAATGGTTCGAGAAGGACAATCTTCCCCGGATCGTGGCTCTTGCCGACAGGTGGCGGCCCCTCTGCGAAAAATACGCCTGCCCCATGACCCAGCTGGTCATCGCCTGGACCGCCGCCCAGGGGAACGGGAAAAACGTCAACGTCCTGGTGGGGGCCCGGACCATCCCGCAGATCGAGGAGAACGCCTACGGCGGCTCCATCGAACTGGACCCGGCGGACATAGCCTCCATGCGCCGGGATGTGGAGGCCTTCTCCTGAGATGATGGTTTCCCCGGGGGGACGGCCGGCCGCCCCTCGGGGGCCCGGCCTGCGGACGCCTGGGGGAGGCTTGGCACTCAGGAGAGGCGCGGCCCCCTGGGGGCCATTGTCCAGCCCCGGGGCACGCGCTGCCGCCCCTCGGGGGCCCGGCCTGCGGACGCCTGGGGGAGGCGCG
>JAKQWJ010000304.1 GCA_029562045.1 Spirochaetota bacterium
GATCAGTCCGCTGGAGACCTTGCCGCCCTCCTGAGGTTGGCATCGTGGGGCAACCCGCCCTGGAGGTTGCCGACATCTTCCGTGTTCATGGACCCGCCTGGCGCGCCGCGCAGCGCGGCCAAGGTTCAACACGGCGGTGCAGACCGGAATGGGGAAGGAGAAGGATTTGAGGATTTTGAACCCCAGAACGGAGTGGGCGCTGATGGTCCTTTTCTCCTCCTTCGACAGGACCCGGGAGGACATGTACAGATGGGGGGGGAGCCGGATAAGACCGATCTCGTGGAGCAGGGCGGCCATCCCCAGTTCGATGAGTTTGTGGACCGGAATCTTCAGCATGATTCCCATGGCCACGGACAGGATGGCGGTTTTCACTGATTGGACAATGATGTAATTCTTTTCATCCGATTTTATATCCGTCAGGCGCAGAATGTAATTGCGCAGAGACCGCGTCTTGTCGATGAGCTCCTTTGCCGCGTCGCCCACGGATTGGATCGAGAGGGAGCTTTTCGTCACGAAGTTGGTGAAGGTTCTTTCGGTGAAGGATAAAAGCTCCTGGAAATATTCGGCGGCTTGCCTGATGTTTTCCTGCTCTTTCAGATCGTGATGCAGGGTCATCGCTTCGGCATCGGTGTTGATGGAGGACCTGATCGGCGCCGAGTGGTCCGGGGTTCCCTGGGAAAGGACATGGGGGAAACCCCATTGGCGCAGCCTGCCGATCAGGGCAGGGGTGACCGGAACGGACTGGGCCAACAGAATGAATTTTTCATCCAGCCAGACCGGCGAAGAGAAATAGGTGTTCGCCGTGAGTTCGGAAATGGGAATTTTGTTCATGAGCCTGTCCCGTTGACCGCCGTTTTCGTTTTCATTACACTCTTATCATATTATAGGAAAAAAAAGATTGAAAATTAAGACCATATTCGTCGTTTTCAACCTTCTGCTTCTCGCTTCATTCGCGGTCGTTTTTTTTATGCCCCTTTTCATCCTCGGACGGGGGCAGATCCTGGATTTCTGGGGGCGGAACCTTTTTCTGGTCCTCGCCTTCCTGCTGGTTTTCGTCGCTTTCAACCTGTTTTTTCTGTCCCGGTGGAGACTCCATTCACTGCTGGAGGCGGAGGACTGGCGGGGGATCCGGGACTATCTGGAAGGGCGGCTGCAGCGGGGCGGAGGGCTTTCCTCTCTGCGCCTGCGGATTCTCATCAATACGTACTTCATTCTTGCCGACATGGAAGGGCTGGCCCGGCTGGAGGCCCTTCTGCGGGAGCGGGGGTCCCGTCGTCACGCCGCCTTCGGTCTCGAGCTGGGGCTTCCCTATCTGATGCGCAACGACCCCGCGGGAGAGGCCCATTTCGCCGAGCTCGCCCGGAGTCCGGGACTGCGCAAGAAGGACTGGGTTCTCTGGAGTCTGGCCTTCTGCCGGGCCTCCCGGCGGGATATGGCCGGGGCAGGGGAGGTCCTGCAAAAACTGGCCCCTTCCGCGACGGATCCGATCGTCGCCTCCCTGGCGCTTTTCCTGCTGGACGGGCTCCCGGGTTCGGAAAACGCGGAGCTGGTCCGGGAGGGGCGGAAGAAGCTCCGGGCCGGACGCTCCGCCGGGGACTGGGACAGGTTGATCGAAAAATCCAAGGAGAACCTGGAGGTTCTGGTACTGATAAAACTGGTGCGCCGCGCCGCCGCCTGGCTCTACGCCGACGCCGCCGCGGTCCCGGGGGGGGTAAAGGGATGATGGACAGGGAAATCAGGAAATCGAGCAAATTGGACAACGTCTGCTACGACATCCGGGGACCGGTGATGCAGAAGGCGAAGCGGATGGAGGAGGAGGGGTACCGGATTCTCAAACTCAACATCGGCAACCCCGCGCCCTTCGGCTTCAACGCCCCCGACGAAATCCTGCACGATATGATTCTGAATCTGCCCAACGCCCAGGGCTATTCCGACAGCAAGGGGCTCTTTCCCGCCCGGAAGGCGGTGATGCAGTACTGCCAGCAGAAGAACATTCCCGGAGTGGGGGTGGAGGACATCTACATCGGCAACGGGGTCAGCGAACTCATCGTCATGGCCCTGCAGGGTCTTTTGGACTCGGGGAGCGAGATCCTCATCCCGTCACCGGACTACCCGCTCTGGACCGCGGCGGTGAATCTGTCCGGGGGCACGGCGGTGCATTACATGTGCGACGAGGAGTCCGACTGGGTTCCGGACATCCGGGACATCCGGGAGAAGATCTCCCCCCAGACCCGGGGCATCGTGGTCATCAACCCCAACAATCCCACGGGCAGCGTCTATCCCCGGGAGGTGCTGCAGCAGATCCACGATCTGGCGGTGGAGAACAACCTCATCATCTTCGCCGACGAGATCTACGACAAGATCCTCTACGACGGGGTGGAGCACACCTCCATAGCGTCCCTGTCGGACGATGCGTTCTGCATCACCATGAACGGTCTTTCCAAGTCCTACCGGGCCGCGGGCTTCCGGGCGGGCTGGATGGTCCTGAGCGGGCGCAAAAATCTGGCCAAGGATTATCGGGAGGGGCTGGACCTTCTCTCCAACATGCGGCTCTGCTCCAACGTGCCCGCCCAGTTCGCCATCCAGACCGCCCTGGGGGGCTACCAGAGCATCAACGATCTGGTCCTTCCCGGAGGGAGGCTCCGGGAGCAGCGGGACACGGTGGTGGACCTCCTGTCCCGGATCCCCGGAATCTCCGTGACCCGGCCCAAGGGCGCCCTGTACTGCTTCCCCAAGATCGATGTGGCCCGGTTCAACATCCGGGACGACCAGAGATTCGTCTACGACCTTCTTCTGGAAAAAAAGATGCTGGTCGTGGCGGGGACGGGGTTCAACTGGCCCGAGCCCGACCACTTCCGGGTGGTCTTCCTGCCCGATGTTCCCACCCTGAAGGACGCCGCCGGAAGGCTCGCCGATTTTCTGGAGGGGTACCGGCAGTCCGATATCCCGCGGGTTTTTCACGAGGACCGGATTCCGGTGCGGTAAGCTGCCGGGTTCCGGCGGCGGGTTTTCGAAGCGGGCGCGAAAACGGCTCCCGGAGCCGAAACCCGCCTCCCCTCCGCTCCGGTCGTCCGGCGCAGCTCCGGCAAAAAAAACCCCCGGGAAGAAAATCCCGGGGGTTTGTCTTCGCTATCGCCCGGCGGGGCTCATTCCACTTCGATGATCTCCGCGTCGGGGGCGTTCTTCTTGATGGATTCGATGCCGTTCAGACAGCTGCGTTTGGTTTCGTAGCCCTCCCCTGTGGCGATGATCTGGCCGTTGCCGGATTTCAGCCGGAAGCGGAACTTTCCGGACTTATCCTTGTAGATCTCGAACTTTCCTGCCATTTCTTTCCTCCTGCATTTTCATTCGCCGATCCGGCGATTTTTACGCAATTATAGATGAAGATAACGCAAAACGGAAGAAAAATCGGTCTTTTTGCCGTGAAAAAGGCTCTTCGGGGACGGGAATGCCATGGGAGGAAGATGCCCCCGACTCGGGCGTATCACCCGGTCATGAAGCAGGCCGCCCGGCGGCCGGGACGTTTCTCCTCCAGCGGCGGAACTCCTTCCCGGCAGATCTCCCCCCGCAGGGGACAGCGGGGGTAAAAGGCGCAGCCCCGGGGCAGGTGGATGAGGCTGGGAACTTCTCCGGTGTCCGCTGTCCGGGCGGCGCCCGGAGCGCCCCTCCCGGGCATGGCCTCCAGGAGAAGCCGGGTATAGGGGTGCAGCGCCTGGTCGTAGATGGCCCGGGAGGGCCCGGACTCGACGATCCGGCCGGCGTACATCACCGACACCAGGTCGCTGAGGTAGAACACCACCGCCAGGTTGTGGGCGATGAAGAGATAGGAGATGCCCAGGTCCCGCTGGATGTCCAGGAGGAGATTCAGTATCTGGGACTGGATCGATACATCCAGGGAGGAGACCGGCTCGTCGCAGACGATGAAGGAGGGGGCGCTGGATATGGCCCGGGCTATGCTCAGCCTCTGGCGCTGCCCGCCGGAGAACTCGTGGGGGTATTTCCGGCTGTCCCCCGGGGAGAGTCCCACCCGCTCCAGAAGCTCCCCCGCCCGTCGGTCCAGGTCCCGGGACGACAGGCCCCCGCCGTACCGCAGGGGCTCCGTCACGATGTCCCGGACCTGCATCTTGGGGTTCAGGGACCCGTAGGGGTCCTGGAAGATGTACTGCATCTTTTTCCTGAGGTGGGACAGCCCCTCCCTGTCCAGGGCGAAAACATCGGACACCTCCCCGAAGCTGAACTCCCCCGCGTCGGGTTCGATGACCCGCAGCAGCAGTCTCCCGGTGGTGGTCTTCCCGCAGCCCGATTCCCCCACCAGCCCCAGGGTCATGCCCCGGGGGATCTCCAGGGACAGGTCGTTCACGGCATGCACCACCTCCCGGGAGGTGGAGAAGAGGCCCGTTTTCAGGGGGTATCGTTTGGTGAGGCCCCGGACCCTGATGAAGGGGGACCCGGTTCCGGATCGGGCGGTCTTATCCATGGAGCCAGCACCTCACCCGGGCATCGTGTTTTTCGAAGAGGGGCGGCTCCTCCCGGAAGCAGGGCTCGAAGGCTCGGGAGCAGCGGGGGTGGTAGGCGCAGCCCGCGGGCAGGGCCCCCGGGTCGGGGACCCGGCCCCGGATGGAATGGAGCCTCCCGGTGTCCTTGAAGACCCCCGGCCGGGGAACCGCCGCCAGGAGGTCCGCCGTGTAGGGGTGGAGGGGCGCCTCCAGGATCCGCCCGGCGGGGGCGGTTTCGAAGACCCTTCCGGCGTACATGACCAGGATACGGTCCGCGAAGCCCCGCAGAAGTTCCAGGTCGTGGGTGACGAAGATCATCCCCATCCGGGACCGGGCGCTCATCTCCTTCAGCAGTTCCAGGATCCGGATCTGGGTGGTGGGGTCCAGGGCGGTGGTGGGTTCGTCCGCCAGGAGGAGTTT
>JAKQWJ010000115.1 GCA_029562045.1 Spirochaetota bacterium
GCCCCGAAGAACATCGCCCGCGTCGCCCTGGGGGCGGTGCGGTCCCGGCTGGGCAGGGACCTGGGTCTGGCCAGGCCGGGGGATTTTCGTTTTCTCTGGATAGTGGACTTTCCCCTTTTCGAGTGGAACCAGGAGGAGGGGAAATGGGATGCCGCCCACCACATGTTCAGCATGCCCCAGGCGCGGTATCTGGCGGATATGGAGAAGGACCCCGGCGCCGTGAAGGGGGACATGTACGACCTGGTCTGCAACGGCTACGAGACAGCCTCGGGCTCCATCCGGATCCACGACCCGGAAATCCAGAAAAGAATTTTCAGCATCGTCGGCTACGACCCCGCCGACGCGGAGGAGAGGTTCGGCTTCCTGCTCAACGCCTTCCGTTACGGGCCGCCCCCCCACGGGGGCATAGCCCCGGGCTTCGACCGGCTGGTGATGCTGATGTGCGGCGAAGGCAGCATCCGGGAGGTCATCGCCTTCCCGAAGAACACCCTCGGCGTCTCCCCCATGGATGACTCCCCCTCTTTCGTGCAGGAGAGTCAGCTGGAGGAGCTGCATCTGCGGGTGGTGGGGCATAAGGGAAGCGAATCGGCGGCGGAATGATCTTTCCCGATTGATTCAGTCAGTTTATTTGCGTATATATGACTCAGATTCGGAAGTGAGGTGAAACGTATGCTCGGTGTGGGCTTCATCGGCTGGCGCGGAATGGTCGGCTCGGTCCTCATGGAAAGGATGCGGGCGGAAAAGGATTTCTCCGGGTTCAGACCCGTTTTTTTCTCCACCTCCCAGGCGGGGGGCAGGGGTCCCGAGGTGGGGACCGAAACCGGCGCCCTCCGGGACGCCTTCGACATCGGGGCCCTGACGGAGCAGGATATCCTGGTCTCCTGTCAGGGGGGCGAGTACACCCGGGAAGTCTACCCCCGGCTCCGGGAGGCGGGCTGGACGGGCTACTGGATCGACGCGGCGTCCGCCCTCCGGATGGAGAAGGACTCCATCGTCGTTCTGGACCCGGTGAACCGAGAGGTCATCGACGCCGGGCTCAAGGCCGGCGTAAAGGACTTCATCGGAGGCAACTGCACCGTCAGTCTGATGCTGATGGCGGTGGGAGGCCTGTTCCGGGAGGGCCTGGTGGAATGGGTTTCCGCCATGACCTACCAGGCCGCCTCCGGGGCGGGGGCCCGGAACATGCGGGAGCTTCTGGAGCAGATGGGGGCCCTGCACGGACCGGTGGAAGACCTGCTGCGGGACCCTTCTTCCGCCATTCTGGACATCGACCGGCGGGTCACCCAGACCCTTCGGGGCCCGGAGATGCCCGCCGGGAACTTCGGCGTCCCGCTGGCGGCGAGTCTGATCCCCTGGATCGACAAGGCAGTGGAGGATGGTCAGACCCGGGAGGAGTGGAAGGGCTTCGCCGAAACCAACAAGATTCTGGGGCTGAAGAACCCCATCCCCGTGGACGGCATCTGCGTCCGGGTGGGGGCCATGCGCTGCCACAGCCAGGGGCTCACCATAAAGCTGAACAGGGACATTCCCCTGGAGGAGGCGGAGCGGATCATCGCCGGCTCCAACCCCTGGGTCCGGGTGGTCCCCAACACGAAGGAAGAGACCCTGAAACACCTGACCCCCGCGGCGGTCTCCGGAACCCTGGCCATCCCCGTGGGCAGGATCCATAAAATGAAGATGGGCCCCCGGTTCCTCACCGCCTTCACCGTGGGGGATCAGCTCCTCTGGGGCGCCGCCGAACCTGTCCGGAGGATGTTACGGATCGTCCTGGATTTCCTGCGGCCCTGAACCCCCGGAGGGAAAGGCGTAGAACACCGGAGAGTGGTTCGTCTCCAGGTAGTCCCGGGCCAGGTCGTAGACCGGGCCGGGAAGGGCGTCGATGATCCCCGTGTCGGAGGTGGCGGGGCAGGGAGGGTTCAGCGCCTTGAGGCGGCCGTCGGCGGAGGCGCAGACCTCGCATCCCCCGGCGAGGCCGGCCCCGGCCAACAGCTCCCGAAACAGGGCCGCATGCTCCCCGCTCCGGGACACCGGCGCGTCCAGAAGAACGAGCGCTTTTTCCACCCGCCGGAGGCGCAGGAAACCCACGAGGTCCCGGGCTATGTCGGCCAGAAGGTCCTGGTCCCGCACCCGGCCGTGCAGCCCCCCCGCGTCCCGCAGAAAGCCGTCGGAGGCGATGAAGAGCCTTTTTCCCTGCCGGTAATTCAGAATCGTGAAGAGGACATTGTAGCCGTCCAGACAGACCTCGGGGGAAGGGGGGACCGCGGTGAGTTTGCTCCGGCGCTCCCGGGCTTTTCCCGTGGGGCAGAGACCGCGGATCAGCATGATCCGTTCCGTTCCGGGCAGACGGTAACGGTCCCCCACCAGGCTCACCGCGGGTGTTTGGGGGTACCCTTTATCCAGAAGGTAGAGATAGTCCCGCACCGCGGACCTGAAATCGCTCCGCATCGTGCTTTTCATTCATCCGCAAAACCAGCAATCGGCGCGCCGAGACACTCAGACGAGAAGATCAACCCGGTCGTTATCGGCTTTGGGAGCCTCCGGGGCCGGAGGGTTGGCCACCGCGGTTTTTTCCGTTATCTCCTGCGGCTTCAGGGCCGACTCCAGCAGCAGAGTCAAGAGCAGATTCTGATTTTGATTTACGGCGTCTATGTTACTCATACACCGCACTCCTCGTTACGATTATCGGCGGAGGCGGCTATATGTGTAGCATTATTTCATGGGAATGTAGCCCGCGATCCCCTTCAGGTCGTTGTCGGTGAAACGCAGTCCCAGCCCCAGAAAGTAATCCCGCCGGTCGGACAGGAGATTGTCCGCCCCGCCGGAGAGGTAGATCCAGTTCAGCGGGTTGGCCAGGGCGGGATTGAAGAAGGGGTACAGGAAGCCGGAAAGCCGGAGATAGGGCCCTTTTTTCTGCCGGAAATCGAAGACCTCCGCCGAGAGGGACAGCCCGGAGGCGGGCTGGAAATCCAGCCCCAGGCCGGCGGTGCTCTCGATGGCCCCTCCCCGGAGGGTGAAGAGGCCGAAGCGCCGGGCAATCTGGGCGTTGATGAGAAGCTGCCGCTGTCTTTCGGTTTCGTAGGTGATGTAGTTGGTGCCTGTGGCCGGCGGGTCCGATCCGTCGATCACCGTGGTGGTGGTCACCTTTTTCTCGCTCTGCCGGGGCGAGTCCACCAGCCCCAGGGCGTAATATTTGTTCTTCCCCCGGGGCTCCAGGCGGAGGCCGAACTGGCTCCGGGCCTCCCCGGCGGACAGAAGGTAGTCGGACTGAAAGGCCACCTGCAGGTCCATCCCGATGGTGGAATTGACGTACTCCTCCACCTGGGTGGAGATTCCCACGATCTTGTCGTAGAGCCGGTCGTCGTTGACGAGCTTGCCGACGTTTCCCTCGCCCGAGTTTATCTTCGCGGTGACGCTCCGGACGTCGTCCAGGGCAGCGTTCAGTTTGGCCATGCCGTCCCGCATCCCCGTCAGAGTCTCGGACAGACCCTGGTCGTTCTCCGCCAGGAGCCGGTCCATCCGCTCCGTCAGGGAGGCGGTGTTTTTCAGGATCGCGGAAAGACGCTCCACGTCCTCCCGGGAACTGCGGCCCAGCCGGTCGGTGATCTCGTTGATGTACTCCAGGGCGGACGCCATGAGCTGGAGGTTTTTCTCCACCAGACTGGAGGTGGTCCTGGTCATGTCCCGGGCGGAGGTCAGGATCTCCTTCAGGGTCTCGTAACCGCCGTCCTCGGACAGGAATTTCCGCAGCTCCCGCATCAGCAGGGCGGCCTCCACGGCCGCG
>JAKQWJ010000324.1 GCA_029562045.1 Spirochaetota bacterium
CCTCGTCCAGCACCACCAGGACATCCCGGGAGACCTTCTCCAGAAAGCGGGACAGCTCGTCCCCGGAGAAGACCGTGCCGGTGGGGTTGTTGGGGTTGCAGAGAAAGACGATCCGGGTGCGCGGGCCCGTCAGCGCCGCCAGGGCGGGAAGGTCAAAGCGCCCGTCCTTCAGGGGGGCGTACGTCATATGGCCGCCGAAGAGGACGGTGGCGAAGGTGTACTCGGAGAAGGTGGATTGGGAGGTCACCGCATCGTCCCCCTCCTCGATGTAGGTCCCGGCGGCGAGGCACAGAAGCTCGTCGGAGCCGTTGCCGAAGATGAGGTTCTCCGGCGCCACCCCCAGTCTCCCGGCGACAGCCTGCCGGAGGCGGACGAAGGCGGCGTCGGGGTACAGGGACAGGCCGGGAAGGACGGACTTCAGGCGTTCCAGAGCCTTGGGGGACGGCCCCAGGGGGTTCTCGTTGGAGGCGAGCTTGACGGCCCCCTCCTTCAGCTTTCCGGGGGTGTAGGGAACGATGGTTTCCAGGGCTTTTCGTGGTTTCATGGGCTCATACTAACCGTCAGCGGGCGGGGGGTCAAGAACGGGGTCTTCCTTCCGCCGCCGGAAATGCCGGTGTTCCTCCGCCAGTTCCTCCAGGACATCTTTCAGTTTCATCTCCACCGAATTGGGAGTGCTCATGGCGAAGGCTATCTCCCCCGGGTCCGGCCAGGCGGCCTTGACGGTCCGCATCAGGGCCAGGGCCTGCTCCGGCGAGAACCCGTGGAGGATCACCGTTTTCACCGCCTCATGTGCCATGTTCTTCCTCCTCGCAGCCGATGGACTCCTCGGACAGGCCGAAGCACTCGTCCTCCTCCAGGTTGCCCTCGGGCTCCACATGCACCATGACATCGTAGATATTGTCGATCCGGCCCCGGATGGCCTTCTCCACCTCCACGGCGATGTCATGGGCCGCCGCGACGGACAGGGCCGGGTCCACCTCGATGTCCAGATCCACATCGTAGAGGTTGGCGATCTTCCGGATCCGGGCCCGGTGGGGGTTTCCCGCCCCGGGGACGCTTTTGACCCCTTCGAAGATCTCCCGGTACAGGCCGCCGTCCCGGTTCCCGTCCATGAGTTCGGTGTTGACTTCGAAGAAGATCCCCAGGGAAACCTTGATGATCCACAGGGCCACCAGCAGGGCCACCAGGGGGTCCAGGACGGGCAGCTTCAGCACGAAGGTGCAGAAGAGCCCCAGCAGCACCGCCCCCGATATGAGGACATCGTTCCTCATGTTCTTCCCGTTGGCGATGAGCATGTCGCTGGAGTGCCGGCGCCCGGCGGAGAACTGGCTCCAGGCCAGGGCGAGTTTCCCGACGATGGAAAAGCCGGTGACATAAAGAGCCCCGGGCTCGGGCATGAGGCGGGGGGAGGGGTCCAGAAGGTTCCGGACGGAGGACATGAGGAGCTGGGCCCCGGCGAAGAAAACCACGAAGGACAGGACGGTGGTGGCCAGGGTCTCCGCCCGTCCGTGGCCGAAGGGGTGTTCCCGGTCGGAAGGTTTGGCCATGTACCGGGAGGCCGCCAGGCCGATCAGGCAGATGAGCACATCCGAGAAGGAGTCCACCCCGTCCCCCACCACGGCGAGGCTGCGGGTGAGAAGTCCCACCAGGATCTTTGCCGCCGCCAGTACGGCGTTTCCCGCCAGGGCGACGAGGGATGCCCGGCCGATGGCCCGGGCGCGCTGGTCCATGAGACCCAATGTAACGCCTTTTCCCCGGCCGGACAAGCCGCCCGGACGGACAAGCCGCCCGGGCCGGGAAACGGTCCCGGCCGAAGGGAAGCCCGGACGGACAAGCCGCCCGGACAGACAACGCGGCATCGGCCGCCCGGAGGCGCGGGAATTTGCCTCCCCCGCCCCTTTTTCCGTATATTGTAATCGAATCCGGACAGGAGAATTCCGCTTTTCACGGCGACAACGATAGAGGTAGACCATGCGTTACGACAAGATGACCATTAAAACCCAGGAGGCCCTGCAGGAGGCCACAAACCTGGTCCACGAACACAACCACCAGCTTCTGGAGGAGGAGCACCTTCTTCTGGCCCTGCTGCGCCAGCAGGACGGCATGGTGCCCCCCCTTCTGGACCGTCTGGGGATAAACAGAAAGGAACTGGAACGGAGCGCCGAAAAGAGCCTGTCCTCCAAGCCCCAGGTCTACGGAGACGCGGCCCAGCCCCAGATGTCCGGCGCGGTCGCCCGAATCATAAACGGGGCGGAGAAGGAGGCGGCGGGGCTGAAGGACGATTTCACCAGCACCGAGCATCTCCTTCTGGCCATGCTGGCCTCCGGCGGACCGGCGGCGGAGCTGCTGAAGAAGGCGGGGGTCCGCCGCGACGGCATCCTGCAGGCGCTGAAGGCCCTGCGGGGCTCCAACCGGGTGACGGACCAGAACCCGGAGAACACCACCCAGGTTCTGGAAAAGTACTGCCGGGACCTCACCGCCCTGGCCCGGCAGGAGAAGCTGGACCCGGTCATCGGCCGGGACGAGGAGATCCGCCGGGTCATGCAGGTGCTGTCCCGGAGGACCAAGAACAACCCCGTCCTGATCGGGGAACCCGGGGTCGGGAAGACCGCCATCGCCGAGGGGCTGGCCCGGCGGATCGTCTCCGGGGACGTGCCGGATTCGCTGAAGAACAAAAAGCTCCTGGCCCTGGACCTGGGCTCCCTGGTGGCGGGCACCAAGTTCCGCGGCGAGTTCGAGGAGAGGCTGAAGGCGGTGATCAAGGAGATCTCCGCCTCCGACGGGGGCATCATCCTCTTCATCGACGAGCTGCACACCCTGGTGGGGGCCGGCGCCGCCGAGGGTTCCATGGACGCCTCCAACCTCCTGAAACCCGCCCTGGCCCGGGGGGAGCTGCGCGCCGTGGGGGCCACCACCCTGGACGAGTACCGGAAGCACATCGAGAAGGACGCGGCCCTGGAGCGGCGCTTCCAGCCGGTGTTCACCGGCGAGCCCTCGGTGGAGGACACGGTGGCCATTCTGCGAGGTCTGAAGGAGCGCTACGAGATCCATCACGGGGTTCGGATAAAGGACGAGGCTCTGGTGGCGGCGGCCAGCCTGTCCAATCGGTACATCACCAGCCGCTTTCTCCCGGACAAGGCCATCGACCTGGTGGACGAGGCGGCCAGCCGGCTCAAGATGGAGATCGAAAGCCAGCCCACGGAGCTGGACCAGATCCAGCGCAAGATCCTGCAGCTCACCATCGAGAAGCAGGCCCTCTCCCGGGAAGAGGACCCGGCGTCCGCGGAGAGGCTGGAAAAAATCGGCAGGGAGCTGGCGGACCTGGAGGAGAAGCGCCGGGCCATGCACACCCAGTGGACCAACGAGAAGTCCATCATCGAGGAGATCCGGGCCCTGAAGCAGAAGATCGAGAACCTGGGCATCGACGAGACCCGCTACGAGCGGGAGGGAAACCTGTCCAGGGCGGCGGAGATCAAGCACGGCCTCCTTCCCCAGACCCGGAAGGAGCTGGAGGAAAAATCGAAAAAACTGGAGGCCCTGCAGGGGGACCACAGCCTGCTGCGGGAGGAGGTCTCCGAGGAGGACATAGCCCGGGTGGTGTCGGTGTGGACCGGGATCCCGGTGTCGAAGATGATGAGTTCCGAAATGGCTAAGCTTCTCAAGCTGGAATCGATCCTGGCCCGCCGGGTGGTGGGCCAGGAGGAGGCCATCCGGGTGGTCTCCGACGCCATCCGGCGCAACCGCAGCGGTCTTGCGGACCCCAACCGGCCCCTGGGGTCCTTCCTCTTCATCGGGCCCACCGGGGTGGGCAAGACCGAGCTGGCCAAGACCCTGGCGGACTTCCTGTTCAACGACGAGAAGGCCCTGACCCGGATCGACATGAGCGAGTACATGGAGAAGCATTCGGTCTCCCGCCTCATCGGGGCTCCGCCGGGCTATGTGGGCTACGACGAGGGGGGCCAGCTCACCGAAGCGGTGCGCCGCCGCCCCTACTCGGTCGTCCTCTTCGACGAGATCGAGAAGGCCCACCCGGATGTCTTCAACGTGCTGCTCCAGCTGCTGGACGAGGGGCGCCTCACCGACGGTCAGGGCCGGAACGTGGATTTCAAGAACTCCATCGTCATCCTCACCAGCAACCTGGGGAGCGACATCATCCTCGCCGCGGAGGACCCCCACGCGGTGCGGCCCCAGATCGATCTTCTATTGAAGAGCACTTTCCGGCCGGAGTTCCTGAACCGGCTGGACGAGACCGTCATGTTCCACCGCCTGGGCATGGGGGAGATCCTGTCCATCGTTACCCTGGAGCTGACGAAGATCGCGGCCCGTCTGCAGGAGAGGAAGATCGGTTTCACCGTGGACGAGGGGGCGAAAAAGTTCCTGGCGGAACAGGGTTTCGACCCCGCCTTCGGCGCCCGGCCGTTGAAGCGGACCATCCAGAACCTGGTGCAAAACGAGCTGGCCCGGATGGTTCTGGCGGGAAAGATCGCCGAAGGGTCCCAGGTCCGGGTGGGGGTCAAAAACGGGGTCCTGGTCTTCGGCGTATGAACCGCCACCCCGGAGGGGCGGGGAAATCCCGGCCTCTCCCGGGTGGGCCGGGGGTGAGCGCGGCGGGCGGGGCCCGGCTGTCGGCGGCCGCCCCCCCCTCCCGGCCGGGCCGGGGGGCTTCCCCGGGCGAGGCTCGTCGGGCCGAAGAATCATTTTTTTCTGAAAATTCGAAAAACCGTGATATTATCGATTCATGATGATCGAAAAGTTATCCGACGAGTCGCCATTGAGCCTGGTCCGGGGCGGCGAGCTCCGGCTTTTTTTTATCGGCGTCGGCAGCGCCTTCTCGAAGTCCCTATTCCAGAACAACATCATCATCACCAAGGGACGGGACCATCTCATGGTGGACTGCGGCACCCTGGCCCCCCTGGCCCTGTCCCGGCTGGGTCTGCCTCTGGGGGAGATCCGCAACTATTTCATCACCCACATCCATCTGGACCACACCGGCGGCCTGGAGGAGGTGGCTCTGTCCACCCGCTACGGTACCAAAAAGAAGCCCCGGGTTTTTATCCCCGATTACTTCGAGGATCTCCTGTGGAACGGCTCTCTCCGGGGCGGCTGCGCGTACAACGAAAGAGCCGGCGGCAAGCCCCTGGCCTTCGCGGACTTCTTCGACGTCCGCAGGCCCCGATGGATACCGGATAGCCCCCGGGAAACCTGGGAGTTTTCCGTGGGTTCCATCAAACTGAAGATTTTCCGGACCAAGCACATCCCCGACAGCGCCGCCGGCTGGGAGGACAGCTACCCCAGCTTCGGGCTGGTGGTGGACGACCGGGTCCTTTTCTCCGGAGACACCCGCTTCGACCCGGAGATGGTCCGGGACTACGGCGGGGGCCCCGAAATCGAGACCATCTTCCACGATTGTCAGCTTTTCACCGGAGGGGTCCACGCCTCGCTGGAGGAGATCGGGGCCCTTCCGGCGAAAACGAAGAAAAAAACCCTGCTCATGCATTACCAGGAGAACTGGAAAGACGCGGAGGCCTCCGCCCGGAACGCGGGCTTCGCCGGCTTTGCCCAGCGGAACACTTTCTACGTTTTTCCCTGAAGGGTGCGGATCCCGGTTCTCACCACTTCCATGCGGCAGGGAAAGTCGCGCTTTTTCAAAATCCGGCTTTCCCCGTCGGTCTGCAGGCAGATCCGCCCGCCGTAGGATACGATGACGGCCCCCGCCTTCCGCATATCCACCCCCTCGGCGCCGGTGTGCAGACCCGAGTACAGCAGAGGTTTCAGGGCGATTTTTTTCGGCAGAGAGCGGGTCCGGATGGCGCAGAGGTTCTCCTCCCCGGGAAGGATCTTCTTGTGGTTCCCGTAGGTCCTGCCGCCGGAAACGCCGAAGGCGGCAAGAATGTACCGGCCCCGGATCCTGGCCGGACCGGCGCCGTCGTCGTGGATCTCCAGTTCCATGGGCCTCACCCCGTAGAGTGGTTCGTAGACGAGAGTCGCCGCGTCGGCGATGAGCTTGTATGCGTCGCCGGGGAGCCTGCCTTTCAGCAGATTGGTCACCCGGGTCACGAAGGCGTCGATGCCCAGGCTGACGATGTTGAAGGCGTAGAAGGGCTCGGCGTTCCGGGGACTCACCCGCACCGCGGAGAGTTCCGTCGGGGCCCCCCCGTGCAGGAAGATCCGCGCCGCCCCGGTCATCGAGTCCGCGTCGGCCCCGTCGTTGCCGGTGCCCAGGGGCAGGCGGAAAACGGTTATCCGGCGCCGCAGCTCTTCCGGGAGCCCCAGGAGGGGGCTCAGGGTTTCCAGATGTGTTCCATCTCCCCCCATGGTCAGGATCAGCCGGGGTCGGGCGGCGCCGGAATCCCGGAGCATGTCCCCGGCTATGCCCCGGGCGATTTCTTCCGGGTGCCCCCGGTGCAGGGCCACCCGGACGTCCACCTCCGCCTCGGGGTTCGGCGCCACGTCCCGGGACGCGGAGAGCAGGATCGTCCGGAGACGGGCCAGGTTTTCCCGCACCTCCCGCCGGTCCCGCAGGAGTCCCGCGGCGGGGCTGGCGACGATGTGGATCTTCAGCGGCCCCGCGGAAAACCCCGGGGAACGGGCGGCCAGTTCCCCTATCAGCCGGGCCAGATCCGCCACCTCGTCGATGTCGGCCCGCCGGATAAAAAGGCCCCTCACCGGGCCTCCCCGGCCTGGAGCAGCATCTGCGTGTAGGACCTGGGTTCGATCTCCCCCTCCCTGACGCCGATGTCCGCCAGAAAACCCCGGATCTTCTCCTCCGCCGCCGCTTCGTCCCCGGGCCGGGGTTCGGAAAGCAGGCACTCCACCTCCACGAAGGACCCCAGCGGCGGCACCCGGGACACCTCCACCGTCAGGTCCCCCCGGCGGAAGGCGCTGCCGGTCTTGGTTTTTCGCAGGCAGACCCGGCAGCCCAGATCCTCCAGCAGCTCCGCCATGGCGGTCCCGTCGGACACCTCGAACTCCGTCTCGTCGTTCACCTCCAGGCCGTCCCGGAGATTCCTGGTCTTTCGGGTGCAGACCCAGCGTCCGTCCTGCCTCCGCAGCCGGATGTTCCTGCCCCCGCCGGGGGGGCGGAAGTAGATGTCCTCCTTGACGTGTTCCCCCAGGGGAGCGCAGAGCGTCCGGATCCGCGGAAGGGCCTCGTCGGGGCGCCGGAGCCAGGCCTTCATCTCGATTTCCCTGACCATGCCTCCCTCCTCCCGCCGGCCCTAACGGAACACCACCGCCGATGGGTCGTAGCCCTCCGGAGGCAGATACCCCAGAAGGTCGATGCTGGTGGCCGCCAGGGAACTGATTCCCAGGCCCTCCCGGAGGGCGGGAAGGTACTCGCCCTTGTTTTCCGGGTCGAAGACGATGCAGGGCACCGGGTTCAGCGAGTGGGCGGTCTTGGCCCGGGGGCTTCCGTCCTCCTTCAGCAGCACCTTGCCGGTTTTTTTGTCGTGCTCGTACATGTCGTCGGAGTTGCCGTGGTCCGCCGTCACGATGAGGATCCCGCCGGCCTTCCGCACCGCCTTCACCAGACGCCCCAGGCTGAGGTCCACCGCCTCCACGGCACAGAGCACGGCCTGATAGATCCCGGTGTGGCCCACCATGTCCCCGTTGGGGTAGTTGAGGCGGATGAAGTCGTACGTCCCGCTCTCCACCGCGGCGATGACCGCGTCGGTTATTTCGGCGCACTTCATCCAGGGCCGGTCCTCGAAGGGCACGATGTCCGAAGGGATTTTCACGTAATCCTCCAGCTCCTCGCTGAACTTCCCCGTCCGGTTGCCGTTGAAAAAGTAGGTGACATGGCCGAATTTCTGGGTTTCGCTGATGGCCAGCTGGCGGAGTCCGGTGGCCACCAGGTATTCTCCCATGGTCCGGTCGATGGCGGGGGGCGAGACCAGGTACTGCTTCGGGACATGCAGGTCGCCGTCGTACTCCATCATGCCGGCGAACTCCACCCTGGGCCGGCGGCCCCGGTCGAACTTGTCGAAATCCTCCTGCTCGAAGGCGGCGGTGAGCTCCATGGCCCGGTCGCCCCGGAAGTTGAAGATGATCACCGAATCGCCGTCCATAACGGGCCCCACGGGTTTTCCGTCCCGGGCGACGACGAAGGGCGGCAGGTCCTGGTCGATGGCGCCGGTCTCCTTCCGGAGGGTGGCCACCGCCTCGCGGGCGGAGGCGAACTGCCGCCCCTGGCCGTGGATGTGGGTTTCCCAGCCCTTGCGGACGATGTCCCAGTTGGCCCCGTAGCGGTCCATGGTGACCACCTGCCGGCCCCCTCCGGAGGCGATGCGGTAATCCACGCCCCCGGCGTTGAGCCCCGCCAGGAACTCCTCGAAGGGATCGATGTACTCCAGGGCGGAGGTCTCCCCCACGTCCCGGCCGTCCAGCAGGATGTGTATCCGGGCCTTGCCCACCCCGTCTGCCTTCGCCCCGTGCTCCAGCATCGCCTTCAGATGGTTCAGGTGGCTGTGGACGTTGCCGTCGGAAAAAAGCCCGATGAAATGCAGCGTCCCTCCCGAAGCCCTGACGTTGGCGACGAGTTTTTTCCAGGTTTCCCCGGCGAAAAGGGCCCCGGACTCGATGGAGCGGCTCACCAGCTTCGCGCCCTGGGAGAAGACCCTCCCGCAGCCGATGGCGTTGTGCCCCACCTCGCTGTTTCCCATGTCCTCGTCCGAGGGAAGGCCCACCGCGGTGCCGTGGGCCTTCATCTTCACGTGCGGGCACGTCCGGTGCAGGGCGTCCAGGGTTCCGGTCATGGCCTGACGCACCGCGTCGCCTTCGGGATAGGCCCCGTAGCCTATTCCGTCCAGTATGGCGAGGACCACCGGACCCCGGCGGCCTTTGAATTTCGGATTCTTTTTCAGCGCTTCCATGCGTGCACCCTCCCGGGTCGAAGGATCGCCCCCTGGGGCGTGGTTTTCCCGGGGCTCCGCGCCCCGGGAAAACCGGAGCCCATTATAGAGGAATCTCTCCGCAGTGAAAAGAAGGGGGATCCCGGCCCGGACGCCCGGGCCCAGGCGGCGCCGTTTCCGGCCCCCGACGGAAAACCGGGCCGCCGCGGGCAGACCGGCCCCCATGATCGAGTCCGCCCCCCGGGGGGCGCCCGGCCATTCCGGGAGTGAAGCCCTGTTCCCCCCGGGAAAGTCCCGACTCATCCCCGGAAAAGGCCCAGCCCCCCGGGGAAAGCCGCGAAACGGTAAAATCGCCCAGGTATTGTAACAAATCGCCGGGAGGGTTATCTTTATTCCCGGGAGGATGGGGAAGGACGCAATGGATACGAAGAGTCTGGCGGCCCTGGGGGTCGCTCTTCCGGAGATACTCGTTCCCGGGGACGGGGTGGACATCCGCAACTGGTCGGTCATCGCCTGTGATCAATACACCTCCGAGCCGGAATACTGGGAGCGGGTGGCCCGGGAAACCGCCGGCATCCCCTCCACCTTCCACTGCGTCTTTCCGGAGACCTACCTGGAAAACGGCGATCCCGAGGGCCGGATCCGGTCCATCCGCCGAGCCATGACGGAATACGCCGGCTCCGGGGTCCTGAAGGCCCTTCCCCCGGGGATCGTTCTGGTGGAGCGGTCCACCCCCTTCCACGAATCCCGCCGGGGGATCGTCCTGGCCCTGGATCTGGATCTGTACGACTTCCGGCCCGGGTCCTCGAGCCTCATCCGCCCCACGGAGGGCACCATCCTCGAGCGGCTCCCCATCCGGGTGAGAATCCGCCGGGACGCCCCTCTGGAATTCCCCCACATCCTGATTCTTGTGGACGACCCGGAAAAGACGGTCATCGAACCCCTGTTCGCCGACGCCTCCTCCTTCCCCATCATCTACGATTCGGATCTGATGGCCGGAGCGGGCCATGTTACCGGCCGCTTCATCCCCGCCCACACGGCCGCCCCCCGACTGGCGGGGAGCCTGGAAGCCCTTCTGCGCCCGGGCCGGCTGCGGAACCGCTACGGAAGAGAGGACCGGCTCCTCTTCGCGGTGGGAGACGGCAACCATTCGCTGGCGGCGGCGAAATCGGTATGGGAGGAGAAAAAACTCCACCTCTCCCCCGCCGAGGCGGCCTCCCACCCCGGACGCTTCGCCCTGGTGGAGGTGGTGAACCTCTTCGACCCGGGGATACAGTTCGAACCCATCCACCGGATCCTCACCGGGGTGGACCCCTCGGATTTTTTCCGGCACCTCCGCAGCCGGGGGGGCTGCATGCTGACACCGGCTCAACCCGGGGAGTCGGAGGACCTGCTGGGCGGCGCCCCGGGCCCCTTCGACGACGTGGCCATCATCGCCGGGGGGAGATCCACCTTTCTGACCTTCCCCGACAACGGGGGGGGGCGCCCCGCGGGCGTGGTGGACCGGATCATCGACGAGTATATCGGGGCGGTGAAAAAAGGCAGGACCGATTACATCCACGGCCGGGAATCCCTGGTTACGCTCTGCGAAAACGCGGACGCGGTGGGATTTCTGCTCCCGTCCCTCCGGAAGGACATGCTCTTTCCCATCATCGCCCGGGACGGCGTTCTGCCGCGAAAAGCCTTTTCCATCGGCGAGGCGTCGGAGAAGCGATTCTATCTCGAAGGCAGAAGGATCGATGTCTGTCAGGAACGCTGAGAGTCCGCTGACACTCCTCTTCGTGGCGGGGCTCCTGGCCCTGCTTCCGGGACCGCTTGACGGCCAGCAGACCGCCCGGTACGTCCACGCCTTCGTGGGGGTCAAGACCCCCGCAGACATGGAGGGCGACGGCCGGACGGTGGAGAAAAAACTCGTTTCCGAGCTGGTCCGTCTGGGGGCGACGGAAAACTTCAGTGTCGTCACGCCCAAGAACCGGGACGTCCTGCTGGAAAAACTGCCCGTCGGGGCCGCTGGCGCCTCCCGCCGGGCATCGCTGCTGCCCTCCGACGGGCTTCCCAGCGCCCGGAGCCTGATAATCGGCGATCTGGGCCGCTTCGGCGAAGGTCTGCGCCTCCGGGTGGATATCCTGTGGACCGAGACCCTGGAAACCCGGAACTCCGCCGCCGCCGTGTCCCGGGACCTGGATCACCTCCTGGGGGACGTCACCAGGCTTCTGCACGCACTTTTCGACCTGCCGGACCCCCAGGCCCTCCACCTGCCCCAGCCCCCGGATCTGGCCGCTCTTCCCGAACTGCCCCCCTCCGACGGGATGAAACCCCCGGCCTGGGAACCCGTTCCCGTTTTGGCGGACCTGGCGGGGACATGGAAAAAGGAGGGCTCCGCCGAAAGCGTTCTGATCCGCACCGACGGGTCGGCGGCGGCGGATCTGGGAGGCCGGACCGAACTGCGCCTGGCGGTTTCCATCGAGGACGGGAAGGTCGTCGCCCGGCAGGACGAGCCCAATTCGCCCGGTCTCTACCTGGACCGCTTCTCCTACTCCACCGCCGTGCGGGCCGCCGAGCTTGCCCGTCCCCTGCGCTGGGTCCTGGTTCTGTCCCGGGATAAAAAGAGGCTTTCCGGAATCCGGGAGTCGGCCTTTTTCGTTGTCGACGCGGGAGAGGTCCTGTCGGTGGATAATTCCTTCGTTCAGGAAGAGGTCTGGCTCAAGGTCCCCTGACTGCCTTCCCCCTTCTCCGACAAGCCGAGAAACAGGAAGACGATGATCCCCGCCGCGGCGGCCACGGCCCGGATGATCGGCTCCAGGGCCCATGGTTTGACGGTTCCCCGCAGAAGGATTCCCCCCGGCGACAGGGACCGGGGTCTTTCCCGGTACCCCTGGATGCGGACGATCCCTTCGCCCTCCCGGACCAGCAGCAGCCGAACCGCCTCTCGGAGGACCCGCTCCGGGTCGGACTGCAGCGACCTCAGGGCCAGTTCCAGGGATTTCCCCTGCTTCTCCAGGTCCGCGATATTCGCGGCCAGGGAGTCCCTCCGGCGTTCCAGTTCGACCTGGGCCAACCTTCCCGTGGAGCCGAAGAAGAATACCGCCGATAGATAGACCAGGAGACCGGCATAGAGGGATGTGAGGACTCTCGTTCGCATCACCCTAGTTAACGGTCGGCGACGGGGTTTTCTTGAGGGGATTCCCGCCGTTATTGACAGCGAAAAAAGGCTGGAGTAGAGTAGAGATTGGGTTCATGGATACTTCTTTTTTGCCGAAATTCAATGCTGTACCTGGCATTCCAGATCGAGGAGCCGCTAATGTCGATGGAAAAAGAAAAAAAAGCCTCTGACCCCGATTCTTTCTTCCCGGATCTGCCCGATACGGAGTTGGACCAGTACGGGGTCTGGGTCAAGGCCGGTCCCGAAACCGTCGAAGATGACGCGCCCGATCTGGACGAACTGGAGCTTTCGGACCTGTCGGACCGCGATTCCGGCATAAGCCCCGAAGAAGAGGCGCTGCTCGACCCGCTGGAGAAGACCTCCGGAGCCGCCCCCATGGAGCCGGGGCCCGGAGACCTGGATGATTTCTCTTTTCCCGACGAGGAGATCGACGAGGAACTCCTCTCCGGGTTCACCGATGCCGGCGCCTCCGGTGGCGCGGGACGCGACGATTCCCTGGACCTCGATTTCGACCTGGAAGCCCCGGATCTGGATTCGCTGCCCCCGGAGCATCCCCCGGAGGATGCGTCCATCGCCTTCGACGATCTGGAAGCGGTGGAGAGGGACATGAGCGATGCGGCTCCGCCCCCCGCCCCGAAAAGCGCGGCCGTCTCCGGTGACATCCTGTCCAGAATTGAAAAGGAACTCGCCACCATCAAGAGCGAGCTTGCGGAGCTGAAAAGGGAGCTCTCTGTCCTGAAGCCTTCGATGGGGGCGGCGGGCCCCAGCGCTGCGGAGGAACCGGCGGAAGAGGCGGGCTTCTTCGAGGAGGACGAGGACGAGACGATAGCCCTGACGGGAGACGAACTGGACAACATCCTCAGCACCGCGGACATCACCGAGGAGACCGGGGAATCCGACATCCCCCCGGAGGGTCTGGAGATCGATCTGAAGCCCGACGAAGACATCATTCCCCTGGAGGAACCGGCGGCTCCGCTGCCGGAGTTCGACACCGGGTCGGAGGGCCTGTCGGTGACATCCCCGGAAGAGATGGCCATCATCGAAGAGTACAACCGGGAACTGGACAATTTCGGCGTCGACGAGTTCCGCATCGGCGACGAGGACGCCATCGATGCCCGGGAGGAATCGGGACTTATCGAAGACGGGGCATCACTGGATGAGATCCCCGTCGAAGTCCCCCTTGCCGAGGAAGCGGAGGGTCTGGATTTCGATCTCGCGGACCTGGAGGAGCCGGAAGATCCGAACGCTCATGCCGGAGCGGAGAGCGACGTTCTCCCGCCGATGGACGAGTGGCTCGAGATGCCCGAGGAACTGGAGGTGGAGCTCGCCGAGCCCGAGGTGGAGACGCTCCCCCCGCTGGAAGAGGCCTTCCAGATGCCCCGGGAGCTGGAGGCGGAACCCGCCGAGGAGGTGGAGGAAATTCCCGCCGTGGAGCCCCCGGAGGCGGCGGGGCCGGCGGACAATTTTTTCCTGATGCCCGAAGGCGGTCTGGAGATGGATATTCCCGAAGAGTCGGAAGAAGCGTCTCCGAAAACCCCCCAGAGCCGGGGAGCAGCGCCCCAGGCTCCGGCGAGTTTCGAGGAGGACCTCCCGGAACTGGACGACCTCATGTCCGAGGGTCTCGAGGAAGTCCCCGCGGAAGCCGACGAGATTACGGCCGGCCTGGATCTGGAACCCCTGGAGGAAGAGGTGGAAGTCAGTCCCCAGCCCCCTCTGATGGAAGAGCCCCCCCTGGAAGCGGCGGGGTCTTCCCTGGCGGCGGGGATACCCGAGAACCTGAAGGAAGAAGTCAAGACCGTCCTGAAATACATGGACCAGCTTCTGGAGGATCTTCCGGAAGAAAAAATCAGGGAGTTCGCCCGCTCCGAACATTTCGAAGTCTACCGCCGTCTGTTCGAAGAACTCGGTCTGGAGTAGTCATGGGCCTCCTGGATCGCGTTCTTCGGGAAACCCGGACGGGCGGCACACACGGAGGCCTTCTGCGCAGGGTGCAGACCCTGAGCCCGCCGACGGAAGAACCGGCGCCCCGGGACGGGAGCCTGATCCTGCCGGCCCGGCCGCCGCTGTCGGGGCCCCCCCGGACGGCGCA
>JAKQWJ010000325.1 GCA_029562045.1 Spirochaetota bacterium
GGCGCCGTCCCATGAGCCGCCTCTCCTCGTCGGAGATCCCCTCCAGAAGTTCCGGCCGCACCGACACCGTCACCCGGGAGCTGGTCTTGTTGACCTTCTGCCCCCCCGGCCCTGAGGAGCGGGAGAAGCGATACTCCACCAGTCGGCGCAGGGAATCGGAGAAGAGGGGGAAGTCCACAATCGCCTATCCCGCCAGGTACCGGTAAATGGACCCGGGAAGGGGTATTCCCTCCTTCCGGTATCGGGCCATGCAGTTGTCCTCGATCTCGCCGGGGACCATGACCCGCTGGAAGCCCGGGGCCGGCGGGATCCGGTGAATCTCGTCGATCATCCTCTGGGTCCGGTCCAGGGCCTCGTCCCGGCTGCCGAAAACCCCGGGGTCGATCATCATGATGAAGTTCGACAGGTCCCGATAGGTCTCATAATCGCCGTACATCTTTTTCAGATGGGGACCGAATACGCCCCCGACCATCAGCCCCGTCAGGGCTTCCACCATGATCGTTATCCCGTAGCCCTTGGCTCCGCCGAAGGGAGGGAGGGCCGCCGCCTTGTGGGGATCGCTGCATTTGACCCCCTCCTTGTCCACCGCCCAGCTCTCGGGGATGGGGAGATTCTTCTCCCGGGCGTGCAGGATCTTCCCCCAGGCTACCTCGCTGGTGGCCATGTCCAGCAGGACGGACTGCGTCCGGCCGGGGAAGCCGAAGGCGAAGGGGTTGGTCCCGAAAAAGGCGCCGCTCCCGCCGTAGGGCACCATGCAGGCGTCGGTGTTGACGCACATCATGGAGGCCATCCCCGCGTCCATCCCCATCCGGATGTAGTAGGCCAGGGCGCCGCAATGGCTGGAGTTCCTCACCCCCACCACGGCCATCCCCTCTGTCCGGGCGATTTCGATGGCCTTCCCCGCGGCGACGCGGGCGGCGGTGTGGCCCGGAGCCCCCTGGGCGTCCAGGAGCCCGATGCCGGGCTTGAGCATCCGGACCTCCAGCCTGGCCTTCAGGTTCATGCCCCCCGACCGGATCCGCTTCACGTAATGCTCCACCCGCAGGACGCCGTGGGAATGCACCCCCCGGAGGTCCGCGTACACCAGAACGTCCGCCACGATCTCCGCGTCCGCCCCGGACATGCCCGCCCCGGCGAGCCTGCGCACCACCAGCGCGCGCAGCTCCTCCTCCCGCACCACCGTCATATCGTCCGCCATACAGATCCTCCCGTCATGAAATATGATCGACGGACCCGAGTATAACAGAATCTCCGCTTCATCGCAGGGGGGCCGGGGCGGACCTGAACAACCAAAAAAAAAGGCCCGCGGGAACGGAAACCGGGGCCTCAGCCCCGGCTCCCGCCCCGCCGGCCGTCTCCGGACCTGCCGATCCGGTTACTCGGCCTTTACCTCAATGGCTTTGGGCTTCGCCTCGGGCTTCTTGTTCAGCTCCAGAACCAGGAGGCCGTTCCTGAAACGGGCGTGGATCTTGTCCCGATCCACATCCCGGGGGAGAACGAAGCTCCTCTGGAAGGAAGACCCGCGACGCTCCCGCATGAGGTAGCCGTCCCGCTTTTCCTCCTTTTCTTCCCGGGTCGTCGAGGACAGGGTCAGCAGGTTCTCCTCCACCCTGACCTCCACACTCTTCTCGTCCATGCCCGGCAATTCCGCTTCCAGAACATACCGGCCCTCCTCTTCCCGGACATCCACCGCCGGGGTCCGGCTCTTCCACACCGGCGTGTCGGTGAAGAAGGAACTCAGGGCGCGATCGAAATCGCGGAAAAGGTCGAAAGCCCCCATGGGCTTGTACGTGATAAGGCTGTTCATGTCATACCTCCATGCAACCGTTTTTTTCATCACCTATTATTAAGCAATTTCTGTGCCAAATATCGCTCCGCGAAAAACCCAGCGCAGAAAAGCCCGCGGAACCGAAAACGTTTATTTCTTTGTATAATAACATTTTAACAAATCTTTTCCGTCGGGCCGGGTCACCCGTCTCCGCGGCATCCGCCCCGGATCCCCTCCCTATCAGAAAACGGACGGGTCCCATGGAACCCCACGGACCGTTCGGAGGCCCGAAAAAGGGTCATTATGACCTATGTAAAGATAGATAAATACTCAGTGTATCACATTGACCCATTCGGGAAATCCAGCCCTCCCGCCCCGGACGCCCCGGCCCTCCCCCCGCCGCCAACCTTGACACCCCCGACGGTGAGGTCTACAATTCCCGGGATTTCGACAATTCATGGAAAAGGAGATACGCTATGGTATCCTATAAAGAACTCGGCCTGGTCAATTCCCGGGCGATGTTCGCGAAAGCCGTCAAAGGCGGTTACGCCATCCCGGCATACAACTTCAACAACATGGAACAGCTCCAGGCCATCATCCAGGCCTGCGTCGAGACCAGATCCCCGGTGATTCTGCAGGTGTCCTCCGGCGCCCGCAAATACGCCAACGCCACCATGCTCCGCTACATGGCCCAGGGCGCCGTGGCCTACGCCAAGGAGTTGGGCTATCCCATCCCCATCGTGCTCCACCTGGACCACGGGGACAGCTTCGAACTGTGCAAGGACTGCATCGAGAACGGGTTTTCCAGCGTCATGATCGACGGCTCCCATCGGCCCTACGACGAGAATGTCGCCCTGACGAAGAAGGTCGTGGAGTTCGCCCATACATACGACGTGACCGTGGAGGGCGAGCTGGGGATCCTGGCGGGCATTGAGGACGAGGTGTCCGCCGAGCATTCCACCTACACCCAACCGGAAGAGGTGATCGACTTCGTCACCAAAACCGGCGTGGATTCGCTGGCCATCTCCATAGGAACCTCCCACGGGGCGACGAAGTTCAAACCGGAGCAGTGCACCCGCAGCGCCAACGGGGTTCTGATCCCGCCGCCCCTGCGCTTCGACATCCTGGAGGCCATCGAAAAGAAGCTCCCGGGGTTTCCCATCGTGCTGCACGGCGCCTCGTCGGTCCCCATGGATTTCGTGGGAATCATCAACCGCTACGGCGGCGCCATGAAGGACGCGGTGGGCATCCCGGAGGATCAGCTCCGGAAGGCGGCGAAGTCCGCGGTCTGCAAGATCAACATCGACTCCGACGCCCGGATCGCCATGACGGCCCTGGTGCGGAAGGTTCTGGCGGAACATCCCGGCGAGTTTGACCCCCGCAAGTACCTGGGCCCCGCCCGGGAGGCCCTGAAGGAGCTGCTGAAGCGCAAAAATACCGAAGTCCTGGGCTCCGCCGGTCAGGCCTAGACCGCCGAGGCCTGTTCGGCTCCGCTACCCGCTCCACAGGGGCGGGTTTTTTTTACCTCGAGCCTGCCCGAGCCTGCCCGAGCCTGCCGGGCTGCCCAGGCTCGCCCCGGGCCCGGGGGCACGCTTCACCGAAGGACGGGAAAGATCCACCGCAGGGCGGGAAGACTTCCCAGAAAGACCGCCAGAGCCAGGGCCCAGGCGGCGGGGCGGTGGTTCGCCACGAACAGGAAGGGAACCAGTCCCGCGAGGAGGACCAGCGCGACGAGTCCGACGGGAAAAAAGAACCTCCGCCCCGATACAATGGAAAAGAACGCTCCCAAGGACAGGGACGCCGCGGGCAGAAGGCTCATCCAGGCCAGCGGGAGCAGGAAGTACAGGTAGCTCCCTAACCAGGGGGGATAGGCGAAGGCGCAGTAAAGGGCGAAGAGCGAGAAAAACCCCGACAGGAAGGAGAAGGCCCGGAGAAACTGGGCCTCACCGCTCAGGATGAGCTCTTTCCGGTGGAAGATCAGATAGGCCCCCAGCCCCAGAGCCAGGGGGAGGGCCAGATCCAGAAAGGTGCGGGCGGCGTACAGGGCCCCGCCGTCGAATGCCGGGGAAACCGCGCCGGCGACCAGACTGTAGACCGGCATCCCCGGCAGAAAACAGAGGGCTCCCCGGGCCGCTTCACCCAGGGCGGCCCGCCCGTCGAAGGGGCCCGACAGAATGAGTTTGCCCAGGAGCACCAGAAAAGCGGGGATCCCCGCGGCAAGAAACAGCGCCATGGCGGTGAGGGTATCACAGGAGGTTCGTCTTGACAATCTCGGGGCCCCCCGTTTAGGATGTCCCCCGATGATCGATACAATAGCGATGGATTCAGTAGGAATTGTGCGGCCCCGGGACTTCACCTTCGGGGAAAACGGGGACCCCCTGGTGCTGGACAGCGGCAAGGTCCTGTCCCCGGTGACGGTGCGCTACGAAACCTACGGAACGCTGAACCCGCGGGGCACAAACGCGATTCTGCTGCTCCACGCTTTTTCCGGCGACGCTCACGCCGCGGGCCGCCACAGGCCCGACCAGGCGCAGCCCGGCTGGTGGGACGCCATGGTGGGACCGGGAAAACCTTTCGACACCAACAAATATTTCATCATTTGCTCCAATGTGCTGGGAGGCTGCCAGGGGACCACCGGCCCCTCCAGCACGAACCCCGCCACCGGCCGGCCCTACGGCCTGAGTTTCCCGGTCATCACCATCGGCGACATGGTGAAGGTTCAGGTCCGGCTGCTGGACCACCTGGGGATCTCCCGCCTCCTGGCCGTGGCGGGGGGGTCCATGGGGGGGATGCAGGCCCTGGAATGGGCCACCGCCCACCCGGACCGGGTCGCGTCGGCGCTGGTCCTGGCCTGCACCGCCCGGCTCACCGCCCAGGGCATCGCCTTCAACGCCGTGGGCCGGAACGCCATCACCTCCGACCCTCTCTGGAAGGGGGGGGACTATTACGGCGGCCCCGTCCCCGCCCGGGGGCTGGCCATAGCCCGGATGATCGGCCACATCACCTACCTGTCGGAAGAATCGATGCACCGGAAGTTCGGCCGCCGCCTCCAGCAGAAAGAGCAGTACGGCTTCGACTTCACCGATCAGTTTCAGGTGGAGAGCTACCTGGAGCACCAGGGGGACAAGTTCGTCGAGCGGTTCGACGCCAATTCCTACATCTACATTTCGAAGGCCATGGACTATTTCGACCTGGGCGAAAAACACGGCTCCCTGAACGCCGCCTTTCGCCGGACCTCGGCGAAGTTCCTCCTGGTGTCCTTCTCGTCGGACTGGCTCTACCCCCCGGCGCAGTTGAAGGAGATGGCCTTCTCCCTGATGCGGGAGGGAAAAGACGTGTCCTACGCGGAGCTGACCTGCCCCTACGGGCACGATTCGTTTCTCATCGAAACCGAACGGCAGGGGCGGCTGATATCCTCCTTTCTGGAGACCGTCTATGGCTCCTGACGCCCGGGGAGGCCTTTTCGACACCATCGCCGGCTTCGTGGAGCCGGGAAGCACGGTCCTGGATCTGGGCTGCGGCGAGGGGGACCTGCTGGAGCACCTGATCCGGACCAAGAACGTCCGGGGTCGGGGGGTGGATCTCTCGGAGGAGATGATCCTCACCTGCGTCTCCAAGGGCCTGTCGGTGTACCAGGGGGACCTGAACGAAGGGCTGCAGGATTACTCCACCGCCGGCTTCGATTATGCCATTCTGAGCAGGACCCTCCAGGTGGTGCAGGATCCGGTGGCCCTGCTGCGGGAGATGATCCGGGTGGGAAAAAAGGTGGTGGTCAATTTCCCGAACTTCGGCTACCTGCCGGTCCGGCTGAACCTCCTTTTCCGGGGGCGGATGCCCGTGACCCGCTCCCTTCCCTACCAGTGGCATGACACGCCCAACATCCATCTCTGCACCCGGAAGGATTTCCTGGTTCTGTGCCGGGACATGGGGATCCGGATCCTGAAGGAGACAGCCCTCCGGGGCGGCGGGGTACGATGCGGTTTCTGCGCCAACGCCCTGGCCAACGAAGTCTGTTTTCTCCTTGAGGGTTCGTCCTAGTCTTTACACGACTTTCATTTTCCTGATAGAGTCTCGCCGTCGCGGGGACATGCCTTTCCCGTTTGACTCGTTATACGAGAAATGATATAGTCGGTTGTCCATGGAAAAGGAGGTCGATTGTCTTCCAAAGAATTAAGGATCAATGATCAGATCCGGGTGCGGGAAGTGCGTCTCATCGACGCTGAAGGCCGGCAGATGGGGATCGTTCCCACCGTCGAAGCGATGAGGCTTGCCGGGGAAGCGGGAATGGATCTGGTGGAAATCGCCCCCCAGGCGGCGCCTCCGGTCTGTAAGATCCTCGATTACGGAAAATACAAATTCGAACTGGAGAAAAAAAACCGGGAATCGAAGAAAAAGCAGAAGCTCGTCAAGATGAAAGAGATCCGGATGCAGCCGAAGATCGAGGAACACGACCTTCAGTTCAAGAGCAAGCATGTCCGGGATTTTCTTTCGGAAGGCAACAAGGTCAAGGTCACCGTCCGTTTCCGTGGCCGGGAACTGGCCCACACCGACCGGGGCAGGATCGTCCTGAACAAGGTGATGGAACTTCTGGAAGACTCCTTCGTTCTTGAGAGAGAACCGATCATGGAAGGACGGTTCATGTCCATGGTTATCGGCCCGAAGGGCAAGAAATAGCCGGCCCGGCCGGCAGGGAAGAGGTGGAAGCTTTATGCCGAAGATGAAAACAAAAAAAGCCGCCGCCAAACGGTATACCCTTACCGGCAGCGGCAAGGTCAAATACAAGAAGCAGGGACTCAGACATATTCTGACGAAAAAGTCCTCGAAACGAAAGCGGCATCTGCGCCGCGAAGGAATTCTCAGCAAAGTGGAAGAGGCGCGGGCCAAAAGACTGCTGCCCTACGGCTGAGAGCGGCCCAAGGAGTACGGAAAAATGCCACGAGTGATCGACGGAACGCGAAGAAAAAATCGGAGAAAAAAAATCCTTGGCCGGGCCAAGGGCTACTGGGGCACCCGGAGCAAGCTGTTTAAAACCGCCAAGGGTCAGGTGATGAAATCCCTGATGTACGCCTATCGGGACCGCCACAACAGAAAGCGGGAGTTCCGCAGGCTCTGGATAACCCGGATTTCCGCGGCCTGCAGGGCCGAGGGCATGACCTATTCCCGGTTCATCAACGGCCTCCTGCGGGCGGATATCGCGATAAACCGCAAGGCCCTTTCGAACCTGGCCATAGAAGACCCCGGAGCCTTCAAGGCCCTGGTGGAAAAATCCAGGCAAGCCGTCGGGGCCTAGGCCATGGTCACTCTGGATCAGATCCGCAGTCTGGAAGCCAAGGTCCAGAGGGCCGTCGCCTACATCGCGGATCTGAAAGAAGAAAACGCCCTTCTACAGAAAAACCTCGAGAAGTACCGGATGCGGATCGACGAACTCGAGGTCCTCATCAACCGATACAAGGACGATCAGAACGAGATCGAGCAGGGCGTCCTGAACGCCCTGTCCCATCTCGACCGGCTGGAGGACGACATAAGCAGGACCCCTGCGCCGCCCGCCGCCTCCGGTTCCGGCATCCCGGAGGTGGAGGACATCGAAGCCCGGCCCGTCCGGCCCCTGGAGGAGCCGGCCTCCGACGGGAAGGGCGGCATCGAGAACGAGCTGGATATCTTCTGAACCGGGGGGTGCCCACATCCTGTCGGACAAAACGGAGATCAGGGTCGAAATCCTCGGAGCCTCCTTCACGGCGCGGTCGGATCTGGATCCGCTGCGCTTTCACCGGATAATCGACTATTATAAAAAAAAGACCGAAGACGCCAGAGCCATGGCCCCCGGGGCGGACCCGCTGAAAACGGCCATTCTGTCGGGGATCATCGTCGCCGGCGAACTCTTCCGGGAGAGGGACGAACCCCGGTCCGGCATGGGGCAGGCGGAAGCGGAAGAGGCCTCCCGCATCGCGGACCTGCTGATCCGCCGGCTGGCGGAAAGTCTGGGCGAGTCTCCCTGAGACGGGCCCGGGTCGACCGGGGGGGATGCCCCCGGCGGCCGCCCGGCCCGGGAGAGTCACCCCTGGTCCAGGACCCGGAGCGCCTCGTCCCGATCCAGAAGGTCGTAGTTGCATCCCTCCACGGTGACCATCCGGGAGGCCACCCGGTTCGCCAGACGCCCGCAGTCCCGCAGATCCCGCCCCAGAAGAAGACCGTGGAGGAATCCCGCGGCGAAGGAATCCCCCGCGGCGGTGCTGTCCCGGGCCTCCACCGTCTCGCCCGGCGCCCGCAGAGTTTCGGCCCCCCGGGGATGGATGGAGCAGCCCTCTTTTCCCGTTTTCATCACCACCAGCGGGGCCAGCTCCGCCGCGAGACGGAGGATCTCCCCGTCGGAGGAGCCGCCGGTGAGGGCCGCGAGCTCGTCCCGGTTGGCGAAGAGGATGTCCACCACCCCGGGGATCCAGCGGAGCAGCGAGCCCCGGTACCTTTCCGCGACGAAGGGGTCCGCCACATCCAGGCAGACCCGGCGCCCCGCGGACATGGCCTCCCGGCCCGCCTCCTCCGCCGCCTGCCGCTGGTTTTCAGTGTCCCAGTTGTAGCCCGTCAGGTAGAGAAAGCGGGAGGCGCGGATCAGGTCCCGGGGAAGATCCCGGGGCTCCAGCAGCCGGGAGGCGCCCAGAAAGGTGAACATGGTCCTTTCCCGTTCAGGAGTCACCAGCACCGCCGAGACCCCTGTGGGCTCACCGTCCTTGGCCACCAGGGCGCAGACCACCCCCGCCCTGCGCAGAAGCTCCCCGAAGCCCCTGCCCTCTCCGTCCTTCCCCACGGCGCCGAGATAGACCGGCCGCCCCATGGGGGCATCGGAACCGGCCAGCCAGGCCAGGCCCCGGGCCGTGTTGGCGCCGCTCCCCCCGGGGACGGAGACGCTCCGGGAGTCCCCCCCCAGGACCTGGTCGATCCGATCCCGATCCACCAGGTTCATGCTCCCCGGGACCGCTCCCAGCTCGGACAGCCGGCTGTGGGAAACGGGGAGGATCTTGTCCATCAGGGGATTGCAGAGGATGAAAACGGAGTTCATAACGGGCTCCTGCTTTGGTTGACTTTTCATTCCCAAGTACCATACTATATCACAACGAACCTATGTCGATCCTTACGAGTCAACAGATTTCCCAGCTTTTCGAACAGTACGGGGAAACGGAGATAACCTTCACCAAGGAAGTGAGCAGGGCCATCCGGCTGGCGGGAAAACAGGTTTTCCTGAAGTGCCTGGGCTACCAGTGGCCCTGCATCATCTACTCCAGTTCCATGGTGGGGGCCAAGGTCATCGTCAACGTGAAGTCTTCCATCCAGGACGTTACCCGCAGCGCCAACAACCTGGTTTCCCTGCGTTTCGGGTTCCAGCGGGACGACAAGCTGGATCCCATAGCCTTCCATGTGGCCTCCCGGATAACGGGCTTCACGGCCACGGGGCCGCAGAACCCGGACCTCAACTTCGCGGCCATCACCTTCACCCAGAGGCCCCCGGACTACCTGATCGCGGCGCTGGGCACCCTTCTGGAAGCCAATGCGAACTCGCAGAAACGCCGGGACGAGCGGGTGCTCCTCACCGACGAGGTGATGAGGAAACTGGGCCTGAAGGCCAAGGAAATCACCCTCTTCGTCCAGGGCATACCGCGGAAGGCGATCCTGAGGGACTTCTCCTTCTCCGGAGCGAAGCTGATAATTCTCGGAGTGCCGAAGTTTCTCATCGGGAAAGAGGTCATCCTCCGGATCGAGATGGAGGATACCACCGAAGTCCTGGACATCCCCGGGACGATGCTCCGTCACGAGCCGGTGTCGGGGCGCAAAGACATCGCCGCCTTCGCGATCCAGTTCCAGGAAAACCGGGTCCCCATGCGGTACAAGCTCATGGTCAACAGCTACCTCAGCCAGAATATCAAGAGAAAGTGACACGGTTCCACCGCCTCATGCCCGAAGGCGGAAGGAGCGCTATTCCCGGCACAACCGATTTTTTTTCCAAAAAAAAATTTAAGTTCATGACCCCCCTGCCGATATAATGAACGGGGGGAGAAGGTCTTTCACCGGGTGACGGGGGCGGCCTTCCACCCCCCTCGATCTTAATATCGGTATTCTCAACGCCGAGTTAAGGACTATTTTCCGGCAGGGACGCCGGAAAAAACTTTCAGGGAGGAAGGTATGATCATCAACCACAACATGAGCGCCCTGTTCGCCCAGCGGCAGCTGGGGGTGAACGATGTCGGCCTGGTGAAGAACATCGAAAAGCTCTCATCGGGCCTCAGGATCAACCGGGCCGGCGACGACGCCTCGGGTCTGGCGGTGTCGGAAAAGATGCGGTCCCAGATCCGGGGCCTGCGCCAGGCTTCGGCCAATGCCCTCAACGGGATCTCGTTCATCCAGACCACGGAAGGCTATCTGCAGGAAACCCAGGACATTCTGCAGAGGATCAGGGAACTGTCGGTCCAGTCCGCCAACGGCATCTACACCCAGGAGGACCGGATGCAGATCCAGGTGGAGGTGTCCCAGCTGGTGGACGAGATCGACAGGATCGCCTCCCACGCCCAGTTCAACGGCATGAATCTCCTCACCGGCCGCTTCGCCCGGGAGGGCCAGGAGAACGTCATCACCGCGTCGATGTACTTCCACATCGGGGCCAACATGGATCAGCGGGAGCGGGTCTACATCGGCACCATGACCTCCGCGGCCCTGGGGGTGCGGAATCCCGGAGCGGGGACGATCATGACCCTCTCCACCCCCGACTCCTCCAACCAGTCCATCGGGATCCTCGACAGCGCCCTGAAAGTGGTCAACAAACAGCGGGCCGACCTGGGGGCCTACCAGAACCGGCTGGAGCATGCCGTCCGGGGCATCGACATCGGGGCCGAAAACCTGCAGGCCGCCGAATCCCGGATCAGGGACGTGGACATGGCCGCCGAGATGGTGGAGTACACCAAGAACATGATCCTGATGCAGTCCGGCACCGCCATGCTGGCCCAGGCTAACGCGAAAACCCAGTCGGTCTTGCAACTGCTGGGCTGACGTAGTATGTTATAATAAGTCTGAGCTGTCGGATCTTTGAAAAACACCCTCCGCATGCGGGCGGCAGGGAGGTTTCCCGCCCCCGAAAGGGGCGGGGAGACTCTTTGCTGCAGGGAGAGCGGAACGGCGGGGAAGCGCGATTCATCCCCGGTGCTATCTCCCCGGGCATGCAAACCGGGAGCAAGGGATTGCCTCCGGCACAAATCAGGGAGGGTTATCCATGATCATCAATCACAACATGAGCGCCCTGTATTCCAACAGGGAGCTGGGCGCCCGCGGAGTCGAGCTTGGCAAGAACATCGAGAAGCTCAGTTCCGGCCTGAGGATAAACCGCGCGGGGGACGACGCGTCGGGACTGGCGGTTTCGGAAAAGCTCCGGAGTCAGATCCGGGGCCTCAACCAGGCCCGGCGGAACATCGAAAACGGCGTCTCCTTCATTCAGACCACCGAAGGCTATCTTCAGGAGACCCAGGATATCCTGCACAGGATCAGGGAGCTGTCGGTCCAGTCCGCCAACGGTATCTACACCCAGGAGGACCGGATGCAGATCCAGGTGGAAGTGTCCCAATTGGTGGACGAGGTAAACCGGATCGCGTCCCATGCCCAGTTCAACGGCATGAACATTCTCACCGGCGCCTTCGCCCGGGACTCGGCCATCGACATGGTGATGCAACTGCAGGTTGGGGCCAACATGGATCAGAACAAGCAGATCTTCATCGGCACCATGACGGCGTCGGCGCTCAAAATCGCGGACACTTCGATATCGACGGTGGAATCCGCCAACAGGGCGATCGGGCTGGTCGACATGGCCCTGAAGACCGTCAGCAAGCAGCGGGCGGACCTGGGAGCGTATCAGAACCGCTTCGAGATGGCGGCCAAAGGGGTGGCCATCGCCGCAGAAAACATGCAGGCATCGGAGTCCCGGATCCGGGACGTGGATATGGCGGCGGAAATGGTTGACTTCGTCAAGAACCAGATCCTGACCCAGTCCAACATGGCGATGCTGGCCCAGGCCAACATGAAGACCCAGAGCGTCATACAGCTGCTGGGGTAAAAAGTCGGGAATTGACCGTTCCGGAACCGTGAAGAGACCTCTGGACGTCGTCTCTTTATCGGAGATTTCGGCGGGGGGGGCTCGCGCTCTTCCCCCGCTCTTCTTACAGGGAGGTAAGATTATGTCCTTGGAAATCACGGGAATCGCGGCCAATGGAATGGCGGTGGCCCCCAACATGCAGATCCGCAACGTCCGCAAGGAGGCGCCGCCGGTGGAGCCGTTTCGCCCGTCCCCGCCGGATCCGGCGAAGGCGGAGCAGGCGGTGCGGGAGATCGAGAAGCTCAGCGGTTATTTCAACCGCCGCCTGAAGTTTTCTATCAACCGGGAACTGGATCAGGTGGTGGTAAAGGTCATTGACGGCGAAACCGATAAGGTAATCAAAGTGCTCCCCCCGGAGGAATTGCAGCGTCTTCACGTCCGGATCCGGGAAGCCATAGGACTCTTGTTCGACGAAAAGATCTAGCGTCCGCGCCCGGGGGGGAAGAAGAGGAGAGCGTGTCGGATATTTCCATCCCCGGTGTAAAGAGCAAATACAAAACCGATGAAATAATAAAGAACCTCCTGGAAGTGGAGAAAATCCCTCTCCGCCGGATGGAGGAGTCGATACGGCTGTACAAGGCCCAGGGCGCCGCCTGGCGGGAACTGAACCAGGGCCTGACGAAGCTGCGGGAGGCGGCCCGGGGCCTCTTCGGGTTCCAGAGCCCCTTCGGCGAAAGGAGGGCCGTCTCCGGCGACGAATCGGTCCTCACCGCCCGGGCGGGGCGGGAGGCGGCGGAGGGTTCCCAGGATATCACGGTCAGGAAGATCGCCTCCACCGACTCCTTCGCGTCCCGGCCTCTGGACAGGGATTTCCGGGTGCCGCCGGGGACTTACCGGTTCCGGGTGGGAGAGAGGGAGGCCCGGTTCGAGTTCTCCGGAGGAACGCTTTCCGCCTTCGTCCAGAGGCTCAACGAGCGGGGAGAGGGCTTTCTCCGGGCCGAAACGGTGCCGGACAGCCCCTCCACCCAGGTCCTCCTGATCCGCTCCCTGCTTCCCGGCGCGGCCAACACCCTCTCCTTTCTGGGGGATTCCCCGGCCCTGGGGGAACTGACGGGGATGCTGGAGCGGGATTTCGCCGGCTCCCGGAGCATCCCCGTCTCCGCCGTTTCGGTGCGGCCCT
>JAKQWJ010000334.1 GCA_029562045.1 Spirochaetota bacterium
TTCCGGAGATCGATCCCGCGGCTCCCCGGGCTGGGGGACCGTCGGCGCCGGCGGTGTTTCCGGCTTCGGGATCCGGGGGGCCGCCCACCACCCGATTCCGGGGGTTCACGGGAAAACCCAGAGCCGCCAGTTCCCGGGTCACCTCCCGATGGGTATCCGGGGGAGGGTCGAAGTACCCCTCGTAGACCAGAAGGCGCAGCGGCACCCGGGCCGCCTCGGAGCTTTTATTGCGCCGCAGCGTTCCGGCGGCCAGATTCCGGGGGTTGGCGTAGGGGGTCTCCTCCCGGGCGTTGAGCTCCAGGAACCTGTCCGTGGGGAGGAATATTTCGCCCCGGACGGCGAAGGAGCCGCCCCGGTCCACCCGGAGGGGGACTTCCCGGATGGTCCTGACGTTGGCGGTCACATCGTTACCCACGTACCCGTTTCCCCGGGTGACGGCCCGTTCCAGAATCCCATCCCGGTAATACAGGACGATGGAAACCCCGTCGATCTTCTCCTCCATCATGAAGGAGAGGACCCGTCCGGCGGCGGCCCGGGTTTTCCGCATCCAGCCCTCCACCTCGGCGGAGGTGTAGGCCTTGTCCAGACTCAGGACGGGAATCGTGTGGGGAGACTCGGGGAAGTCGGCGTCCAGGTCCGAACCCACCCGCAGGCCGGGGGAATCGGGGGTCACCAGATCGGGGTGCTCCTTTTCCAGAAGGAGGAGACGGTCGAAGAGACGGTCGTACTCCCGGTCAGACACCGATGGACGGCCGTCAATGTAGTATTCCCGCTGCAGCCGCAGGATGCGTTCCCGCAGTCCCGCAAGCTCTTCCCGGGCGCTGTCTTTCGTCATGGAGACGATGATAACAGAAGAGGCGGGAAACCGCCACGGGAACGTGGCGCCTTCAGTCCACCCGGCGGGAAAAAGCGTCCCGATAGCCCCCGGCCCGGAGGTTGCGGAGCGCCACCCCCCGTTCGTCGCCGGACACGGGCCCCACCAGAACACGGTACAGGGGTCTGGGGCCTTCCACCGGCTCCACCACCACCGGGTAGGCGCCGGCCAGGGAATCCACCACGGGCTTGACCTTCCGGGGGTCCGAGTAGGCCGCCACCTGCAGATAGTAGGACTTCCGCACCAGGGTCGTCGTCAGGGGCAGATTCGTCCGGGCCCAGGTTCCCAGGGGATCCGCGTCCGGGAACCTGGGGAACTCCGCCTCCGCGACAGATTTTCCCGGAAGCGGCGGAACCGCCGTCGCCGGCGGAGCCTCCTCCCGCTTCGTCCCGGCATCAGGAAAGGCCTCCTCCGGAAGAACGTCGGGGATGGTGGCCACGATGGTATCCAGCCGCTCCACCGCCGATCTCCGGGCCTCTCCGGACAGTTCCGGCTCGTCCTCCAGGACAGACGGAGGTTCCGCCGCATCCGGAGCCGGCCTTTCTCCCCCGCCCTCCGCCGCGGCCAGGGAGACCTCGGGTCCGCCGGGGAACTCGGGTTTCGCCGGCCCCTGCGGCACCGGGATGTCCCCGGCCGTCCAGGCCGGGATGGTTTCCGGCCCCACCTCCGGGGCTTCCCCGTTGGTCCATTCCCCATAGCCGGCGGGAGTCTCCTCTCCCTCCTCCGGGGCGGGTTCGGCGTCCCGGGATTCCCCATGGGCGATCACGGCTTCCCGGGCTTCCGCAGGCTTCTCCGGGGCGGCGCCGGAGTCCTCCGCGGGCTCCGGGATCACGGCCGGCCGCGGCGCCCGGTCGGCTCTCTTGTCCACCAGGGCGTTGACGTCTCCCGCCGCGGCGGCGGGATTCACCTCCGGGTCCCGGCTGTAGGGAAGATCGAACCCCGGCTCCGGGAAGGGAGCCGCGGAGCCGAGCGCCGGACTCACCCGGACCTGGGCGATGTCCCTGCCCGCCAACCCCAGGGCCTCCGCGGCGCTTTCCGAAACCACAATGAGAAGGGAGGGGTTGGACAGTCCGCCGGTGATGACGACGCGGACACTCCTGCCGGTGTTCAGATTCATCACATTCACGATGGAGTTCCGGGGAAATACGCCGGAATGACCGAAGTGCCCTTCCGGGGGAAAATCCCCATACCGTCCCACGGCGGCGGAACCGTCCCAGAACCTCTGCGCCCAGAGGCCCAGGGTCAGGACCAGACCCAGGAACACAAGCAATGCACCGCGCTTCATATGTATGAGACTCCTGCTCCTATTGTCGGACACTAGGGACCCCCGGATGAGGTTTTTCCTCCCCTCCCCGCCGCCAGAACCCGCCGGGCGATCTCCCCGCCCAATCGGGCGCAGTGCGCCTCGGGGGAGACGCTCTCCTCCCGCGCCACGGCCCCGGCGTCGAGTTCCGCGGAGAGAAGAAGCCGCTGGTCCTCCACCTGATAGTAGGAGTAGCGGAGCTTTTCCGGCAGGGTTTCGGTCCCCGCCGCGCCGCCCCCGCCGGAGACCCCCAGGACACCGGCGCCTTCTGCCGCGCCGCCGAGGGCCCCGGAGAAAAAGACCTCCACCAGAAGAAGCCGTCCCGCCCCCCCCTCCCGGGCCCGGCGCATCAGGGCCGGCTTCTGCGTCGGGGAGACGGGGCCTCCGTCGTTGAAAACGATGGTGTCCGCCAGGAAGAATGACTCCATGATGCCGTCCTCCACCGCGGAAAGGCGGAAATTCTCCGTTTTTTCATCCTCCCCGGGGGACCCGCTCCGACCCACCGCCACCATGACCGTTTCCGCCCCCAGGGCGGCGCACAGCAGGGCGAACATCACCACGCAAAACGTCCGCATCATTGCCAGAGTATCGGCCCCCCGGCGGCGGCCCATGAGAGCCGGAACCCTTCCGGATTGCGCAATCCCTTCCTTCGTGCTATTTTTTTCCCACCGGCCATGAACTATTACGCGGTACAGGTAAAAACCCGGGAGGAAGGGCGGTTCGCGTCCCTGGCGGAAAAAATGCGGGCGGGAGACCCGCTGTCCGTGGTGTACCCCCGGCGGGTGCTGTCGGTGCGCCGGCGGGGCAAGGTGAGTCCGAAGGAGGAGCCCCTGTATCCGGGCTATGTCTTTCTGGCGGGAGGGGAGATCCCCACGGAGGTCTACTGGCGGATCAAGAAAGTGCCCGGTTTCCGCCGATTTTTGAAGAGCAACCGGGACATCAGGCCGGTGGAAGGCCGGGACCGGGAGATACTTCTGCACTTCCTGGGATTCGGCGAGGTGATACGCAAGTCCACCGTGCGGTTCGACGCCGACGACCGGATCCAGGTGCTGGAGGGACCCCTGCTGGGCCTGGAGGGGCGCATCGTGAAGATCGACAAACGCAAGGGGCGGGCCAAGGTTCGGCTGGACATGTACGAGGAATCCTTCCTGGTGGATCTGGGGATGGACTTCATCGGCAAGATCGGGGAGAACCCGAATGGCTGACGGCAAGAAGAAAAGCAGCATCTACATCATCGGCGCGGGCTTCGCCGGGACCGCCATCGCCGGGGAGATCCGGAGGAAGGGGATCTTCGGCGACGTGGTGGCCTTCCTGGACGACGACCCCGGCAAGATCGGCTCCCGGATCGACCAGATCCCCGTCCTGGGCCCCATCCGGGACGTGGTCAGCCTGCTCCGGAGGACCCCCGCGGACGAGGCCATCATCGCCATCCCCGGCGCCTCCCGGGACAAGCTCCGGGACCTGTACCGGCTTTTAAAGAAGGCGGAGTTCGCCAAGATCCGGATCCTGCCGGGGATATCCCAGATCGTCGAGGGGGCGGCGCACCTCATCCTGGCCCGGGAAATAGACCCCCAGGACCTTCTGGCCCGCAGCCCGGTGACCATCAACCTCACCCGCAGCCTCGCCTACCTCCGGGGCCGGCGGGTCCTCATCACCGGGGCGGGGGGCAGCATCGGGGCGGAGCTGTCCCGCCAGCTCCTCTCCGGGGGGGCGGAGCGGCTCTATCTCTTCGGGCACGGGGAGAACAGCATCTACGAGATCGACCGGGAGCTGCGGATCCTCCAGGAGGAGGGAGTGGGCGAAAAGGCCACCATCGTGCCGGTCATCGGCGACCTGAAGGACGCCGATTACACCCGCTTCATTCTGAAGAGGCTGAAGGCCGATGTGGTCTTCCACTGCGCCGCCTACAAGCATGTGCCCATGACCGAAGCAAACCCGGTGGAGGCCATCAAGAACAATGTCTTCGGCACCCGCAACCTGGTGGACGCTTCCCTCCAGGCGGGCACCCGGAGATTCGTGCTGATCTCCACCGACAAGACCGTGGGTCCCCGGTCGGTCTACGGGGTAACCAAGAAGATCGCCGAAGAGATCGTCCTGGGGGCCGACGGGGGCGACTCCCTCTCCTTCATGGTGGTGCGCTTCGGCAACGTTCTGGGCTCCCGGGGAAGCATCGTCCCGCTGTTCCAGAGGCAGATCCTCAAGGGGGGGCCGGTGACGGTGACCCACCCCGAGGCGAGCCGCTACTTCATGACCATCCCCGAGGCGGCCTCCCTGGTCCTGCAGACCGGCGGGGTGGGCCGGGGGGGGGAACTCTATGTCCTGGACATGGGGGAGAGGCTTCTCATCAAGGACCTGGCGGAGCAGATGATCCGGTTCTACGGGTTCGAACCGGAGAAGGAGATACCCATCCAGTACATCGGCCTGCGGCCGGGGGAAAAGCTGAACGAAGCCCTGTGGAACGACGGCGAATCGGCGGCGGAAACCGAGTACCGGAAGATCTACCGGATCCTCCGGGACTCCTTCCCCCTGCCGTCCCTGGAGAAACTCCTGGCGGACCTGGCCCCCATCTGCTTTTTCGACCCCGCCCGACCGGACCGGTATCGGAACCGGAGAATCCTGCGGAGCCTGCTGCGGACAGCGGTTCCCACCCTGGAAGCGCCCCCCCATGAACCGGAATACTGATTTCATCCCCTTCGCCCTGCCCTGCCTGGGGCCGCGGGAGGAGGAGGCCGTGCTGCGGGTTTTACGGAGCGGCTGGATCACCACCGGGGCGGAGACCCGGAGCTTCGAGGAGGAGTTCGCCCGCTTCGTCGGGGTCCCCCACGCCCTGGCGGTGAACTCCGCCACCGCGGGCCTGCATCTGGCGCTGGAGGCCCTGGGCGTCGGCCCCGGGGACCTGGTGGTGACCACCCCCTACACCTTCACCGCCACCGCCGAAGTGGTCCGCTATCTGGGGGCGGACCCCCTCTTCGTGGACATCGGGCCGGACTCCTTTTCCCTGGACCCCCGGGGGGTGGAAAAAACCCTCCGGGACCCGGAGCTGGGCCCCCGGGTGAAGGCGGTCCTGCCGGTCCACGTCGCCGGAGAGGTCCGGGGCATGGAAGAGATCCTGGCCTCCTGCGCCCGCCGGGGCATCCCGGTGGTGGAGGACGCGGCCCACTCCTTTCCGTCCCGCACCGCCCTGGGCTTCGCCGGGGCCCTGGGGCGGATCGGCGTCTACTCGTTCTACGCCACCAAGACCATCACCACCGCCGAGGGCGGCATGGTGGTGACGGCGGACCGG
>JAKQWJ010000343.1 GCA_029562045.1 Spirochaetota bacterium
TATCGTCCCTCCGAGGGGACATGGCCCAGAACGCCCGCCGCCGGGCCATGGAGGGGTTCCGGGACGGCAGGTTCGACATTCTGGTGGCCACCGACATCGCCGCCCGAGGCATCGATGTGACCCAGATCTCCCATGTCATCAATTTCGATATGCCCGACACGGCGGACGCCTACACCCATCGCATCGGCCGCACCGGCCGGGCGGGACTTTCCGGAGAAGCCTTCACCATCGCCGTCGGGGAGGATCTCCCCCTGGTGCGGGACCTGGAAAAAACTCTGAGGATGCGGATCCCGCGCCGCCGTCTGGACGGCTTCGACTACGACGGATTCACCCCGGAGGACCTTTTCCCGGTGGAGCCCGCCGTCCCCCACAGGGTTCGGAATGCGGGAAGCCGACCCGGCGGCCGCTTCGCCGCCCCCCCGGGAGAACGAAATCCCGGAGGCGGTTCTCAAAGCCGTCCCGGCGGCGGCCCCGCAGGCAGGTCCGGGGTCCGCTTGCCCGGTTCCCCGGGCGACCGCCCCGGGCGGGGACAGCCGATGAAAGCGGGCCGGCGAAGGCCCTCTCAGCCCTCCCGGGCCCGGTCGTAGACGACCCTTTCCCCCATCACCGTTGCCTCCACCCGGAGGCTGCGGATCTCCCCGGGGGGAACCCCGGTGGGGTCTCCGGAGAGAACGGTGAAGTCCGCCAGAAACCCCGGGGCGATACACCCCTTCCTGTCTTCCTGAAACTCCGCGTAAGCGCTCTCCAGGGTGTAGCAGCGCAGGGCCTCCTCGGCGCCGATGGCCATGGGACCGGAACGATTCACCGCCAGATGGATGTGCAGGAGGGGTTCGTGGGTCGCCTCCCCGGGGATGTCGCTGCCGAAGGACAGATGCACTCCCCCATCCAGGAGGGCCCGGTACGGGTAGGCCCTCCGGGCCCGGGAATCCCCCAGGAGGCCCCTGTCCTTTTCGGGATACCCCAGCGCCGCGGGCTGGGCCGCCACCAGGATTCCCAGGTTCCGGATCCGGGGGATGTCCCGGGGGTCCACCAGCTGGGCATGCTCGATCCGCAGCCGCAGGTCCCGGAGGTTCGAATGGTCCCGGGCCACCTTCTCCGCGGCGTCCAGAAACAGGCCGATCCCCCGGTCCCCGATGATGTGAAAGGCCCCCTGTCGCTCTTTATGGGCAAGACGGCGCAGGATCGTCTCCACCGCCGCCGGCCCGGTGCAAACCTCCCCGGACCCGGAATCGTCGGCGTAGGGCTCCCCCAGGCAGGCGGTGCGGGTGGAGAAGGTTCCGTCGAGGAAGTACTTGACGGGTCCCGGGCGCAGCATGTCACGGTCATAGGAAACCGTACGCAGAAGGGGTTCTGAAAACGGGCTGCGGCCGTCGGACCAGCAGGAAACGCGGCAGCTCAGCTCTCCCCGGTCCCGAAGCCGGGCCAGGGCCCGGGCCACCGGAAGCTTCCAGGTGTTGTCCTGAACGCTGGTGATCCCCGCCCGGCGAAAGGAGTCCAGGGCTTTCCGAAGCCTGGGTTCCCGACAGGAGGGATCGTGGAGCATCCGGAAGGCCCTGCCCCGGAGAATCCGGGAGGAGGAGATGTCCCGGAGGATGCCCGTAGGCTCCCCGCGGGAGTCCCGGAGGATGGAACCCAGAGGCGGGAGGGCCCGGGGGCGCAGAATTCCCGACTTTTTCAGGGCCAGGCTGTTGAGCCACAGGCCGTGGCCGGAGAACTGCACCAGCACCACCGGGTTCCGGGGGAAGGCGGCGTCCAGAACCTCCTTCCTCGGATCCGGGCAGAGGGGGTAATCCCAGCCGTAGGCCACCAGCCACCGGCCGGGGCCTTCCGCCTCCGCGGCCCGGCTGACCGCCTCGATGACGGCGTCCGTGTCCAGGCCGGAGAGGTTCGGGGCGTAGCTCCGCTCGCCGAAGCTCAGGGTGTGGGTGTGGTTGTCGTTGAAGCCCGGCACCACCGTCCGGCCACCCAGGTCCCGGACCTCCGCCCCCGGACCCGCCGCCCGGGCCGCTTCCGCGTCGGAACCGACGGCGGTGAACATGCCGTCCCGGGTGGCGAAGGCCGATGCCCGGGGCAGCCGGGAGTCCATGGTCACCACCCGGGCGTTGGTCCAGAGAACGCTTTTTCCCATGTGATAGAAGGTACTAAGGGGTCCGCCGGAGGTCAACGGAGCGGGACGGCGTCCATGGCCGCCTCCGGCGAAGCGATAAAGGATTATTCGCCGTGATAAAGATGCAGCGCCTCCACGGGGAAACCGTGAAGGACCCGGTCGTACCGCAGAAAGGGCAGCCCCAGAACGGCGGCTACCCCCACGACCTGGGAACCGGCCTGGCTGAAAATTTCCGCAGCGGCCCGCAGGGTCCCCCCGGTGGCGATGAGGTCGTCCACCAGCATGACCCGGCGGGGTTCGGCGATGTCAGCCCGGTGGATCTCGATGGAATCTTCCCCGTACTCCAGGGCGAAGGAGCGGGAGTAGACCGCCCCGGGGAGCTTTCCTTTCTTGCGCACCAGGACGAGGGGCAGCCCCAGCCTCTCCGCCACCGGGGCGCCGAACAGGAAGCCCCGGGCCTCCACTCCGGCCACGGCGTCGGCCTTCCACCCCCGACCCAGCGCGCAGATCCGGTCCACGCACCACCGGAATGCCTGGGGGTTGGTCAGGATGCTGGTGATGTCGTAGAAGAGAATCCCCGGTTTCGGAAAATCCGGGATCTTCCGGACAACCCTGTCCAGATCGAAATCTCCCATGGGGGCATGGTAGTACGAAAGCCCGGTGCTGTCAACTTTTCTAGGGGTAGGAGCGCTTGAACCCCGGAACCCGGGCCTGGGCGTTCTCCGTCCAGGGGGAAGTGATCCCCCGCCGGAGAAGCTCGCAGCCCAGGGCGGCGATCATCGCGCCGTTGTCGGTGCAGAGTTCCGGGGACGGAAAGATCACCTCCAGATCCGTCCTCTCCATCAGGGTCGCCCGGAGGCGGGTGTTGGCCGCCACTCCGCCGCCGGCGACGACCCGGGTCAGGCCGGTCTCCTCCACCGCCCGGAAGAGCCGTCGCAGCAGGATGTTCACCGCCGCCTTCTCGAAGGAGGCGGCGATGTTTTCCGCAGTGGCAGGGAACCCGGGGTTGCGGAACTTGTCCAGCTGGCTGGTAACCGCCGTTTTCAGCCCTGAATAGGACACGTCGAATCGGTGCTCACCCTTGTGCAGCGAGGGGTCGGGAAAGGAGAAGGCTCCGTCGTCCCCCCGACGGGCCAGGCGGTCCACCGCCACTCCCCCGGGATAGCCGAAACCGTAGTGTTTGGCCACCTTGTCGAACGCCTCCCCGCAGGCGTCGTCGATGGTGGTCCCCAGAACGGTGATGTCGTCGAAACCGTCCACTCGGGTTATAAGGGTGTGGCCCCCGGAGACCAGGAGTCCCAGGTAGGGATAGGGTATCCGGTGTTCGATGTGGGGGGCGTGCAGGTGGGCCCGCACATGGTCCACCGCCACGAATGGCAGGCCCCGGGAGTAGGCCAGGGCCTTCCCAAAGGTCAGGCCCACCAGAAGGGCCCCCAGAAGGCCCGGCCGGCCGGTGACGGCCACCCCATGGATGTCCCGGATGGTGAGTCCCGCCTCGTCCATGGCCCGGGAAAAAACCGGCTGGATCAGCTCCCCGTGTCTCCGGGAGGCGATCTCCGGCACCACACCGCTGTAGGGGCGGTGGTCCTCGATCTGGCTGGCCACCACGCTGCTCAGGATCCTCCGGCCGTCCTCCAGGATGGCCACAGCGCACTCGTCGCAGGAGGTCTCAATTCCCAGCACCATCATCGGGGGAGTCTCCCTGCAGCAGTTCCGTCAGGGGATAGAACCGGTAGCCCTCGTCCAGCAGCTCCGGGTAGACCTCCAGCAGAACCTCCGCCAGTTCGGAACACCAGACATGGCCGATCATGACCGCGTGACCCCTGGTGTCCGCCAGCGTCTTGCCCCGCGTCAGCGCTTCCCTGATGGAAGCCTTGTCCGTTTCGTTGTCCAGAAACACGCCTCTCTCCAAAAAGGGCAGCCCCAGGCTTTCCGCCACCCGCCTCCCCACCGAGGAGGGAGTGGTCCGGCTGTCCAGAAAAAACATGCTCTTTTCTTTCAGCGCCCCCAGGACGACGCTCATCAGCCTCGGGTCGGCGGTCCCCCGGGAGCCCATGTGATTGTTCGCCCCCACCACCCCCGGCAGGGAGGCGATATGGGAGACCACCAGCTTCCGCGCCGTTTCGTCGTCCATCCCCCCCAGCACGGCCCCCGGTCCCGGGTCCTCGCCGCCCAGGGCCTCCATGGGGAGGTGCAGCAGAAGCTCCTTTCCCGCAGCCCGGATTTTTTCCGCGGCTTCCCCGCTGCCGGGAAGTCCGGGCAGGACGGATACCGCCAGGGGTCCGGGAAAGCGCAGAAAGTCGTCCAGGGCCCGGTTGTCGTAACCTCCATCGTCGATGACCACCGCGAGTCTGCCCCGAGCCGGCCTCGGAGCCGGTTCCTCTCGGTTACGGGCCTTTGGGTCGGCAACGGAGGCTGCCTCCCCCCGGTGCCGGGACACGAATAGATGCACCGTGAGCCCGGAAACGACGATGACGGTGAAAACCAGAAAAATTCCGGGAAGGATCTTCGGAAAACCGGATTTTGTCACGATTGTTCCCCAGCCCTGGGCACCGGCACAGAGTATGGGGAAACGGTCCCATGGTCAAGGCCCGCCGGGGAAGCCCCGGCGCT
>JAKQWJ010000346.1 GCA_029562045.1 Spirochaetota bacterium
GCCCGGACCAGGGCCCGGAGGTTCTCCAGGGGGCTCCTGGGGACCACCTCGCAGCCCGAGCCCAGGATGAAGCCCCCCTCCAGGGCGCGGGCGGACCTCATCACCGCCTCCGCCTCCCGGCGCACCAGGTCGGGGGTCCCCTGGAAGAGCACCGCGGTGGGCTCCAGGTTGCCCATCAGGGCCACCTTTCCGGCGGTGAGTTCCCGGGCTTCGGCCATGTCCACCTTGGCGTCGATCTCCAGGATGTCCGCCCCGGTTTCCGCCATGAGGGGAAGGATCCTGCGGGTGTCGCCGCAGATGTGCAGGAGCGTCACCGCCCCCGTCTCCCGGGCCCGGGGGCCAACGGCGGCGAAGACCTTGCGCTCGAAGGGGAAGACGTACTTCTCGTAGATGGACGGGCTGATCATGCTCAGGGAGGCCAGGGAGTCACCCACCTGGGCCACATCCGAACCCGCCTCCAGGAGGGCCAGCAGGAAGGCGATGAGGGCGTCGGAGGAGATTTCCATCAGATCCAGGACTCTCCGGCTGCGGTCCCGGTCCTCCTCCGCCTCGGCGGTGGCGATCTCCATCAGGAAGTACTCGGTGCCCCCCGCCAGATAACTGGCCATGGAAAAGGGCCCTGTTCCGGGCCCCCGGATGGCGACCTCCCTTCCCAGCTGCCGGCGCAGCTCCGCCACCGCGTCCAGGTAGACGTGCATCCGGCCGTCCCGCCAGGGGTCCGGCGTCCGAAGCCGGCCGATCTCCTCCAGGGTCTCCACCGCCGGCTTCACCAGGTTCGGCGTTTCGTTGAAGGGCTGGTGGATGACGCAGCCGAAACCTTCGACGATGTAGTACTGGTCCGACTGGGCCACCACCACATCCTGGCCCAGAGCCTCCCAGGCCCTCAGCTGGGCCTCCACCATCCGGGCGGCGCTGGTGTTGTAGATCGATATGGGCGTCCCCGCCAGGGCGGCCCCGAAATTTCCGTTGTAGGGGGCGGCGGGAACCCGGTCCGGCTTTTCTCTCCGGGCGGCGGCGAGGAAGCGCTCCCGGGACGTCATCTCAGTCAAACTGAAGCCCTCCGTTCTGGTCGATGATCTCCCCGGTGATGAAGCCCGACAGAGGGTGGGCCAGGAATCGCACGGTGTGGGCCACCTCCCGGGCGTCGCAGAAGCGGCGCACCGGGATCTTCTGGAGCAGGGCCTGCCTCTGCTCCTCGGTGAGCTGGACCGTGATCATGGGGGTCTTGACGTAGGCCGGGGCGATGCCGTTCACCGTCACCCCGAAGGGGGCCAGCTCCGCCGCGAGGCTGAAGGTCAGGGAGATCATCGCGCCTTTGGAAACCGAATAGGCGGTCCCCGCGGTGATCCCTCCGGTTTTGGCCGCCAGGGAGCTGATGTTGATGATCCTGCCCCAGCCCTTTTTCTTCATCCCGTCCATGAAGGCCCGGCTGAAGTAGAAGGCCCCGTCCAGATTCACCGCCAGGACCCGCTTCCACTCCTCCGGCGTGGTCCCCGCCGCCTTGTTGTTGGACAGAATGCCCGCGTTGTTCACCAGGATGTCCACCCCGCCCCATGCGGCAAGGACCTTATTCACGGCGGCCTCCACCGCCTGCGGGTCGGAGATGTCGCAGCCCAGACCCATGGCCTTCCCCTGGGGCAGTTCCCGGCAGCGCCGGTCCAACTTATCCTGGTCCAGATCCACCAGAACGACCCGGCAGCCGTCCTCCAGAAGCCCCTGGACGACGGCCTCTCCCAGAACGCCCAGGGCGCCCGTCACCAGGGCTGTCTTCGTGTCGGTCATTTTTCCTCTCCCCTATGTCGACAGTATCCGGTGCAGCTCGTCGCCGAGCGCGACGGCCTCCTCCGGCGTTTCCGTGGACGTCTGGATGAAAAGCCCGGCGCGCCCGAAATAATCCAGTATCCTTTTAGAGTAGGCCGCCAGGTCAGTCTTTCCGCCTCCGCCATGATCCCAGTAGAAGTGCCGCAGATACAGCGCCGTTTTCCCCGCCGCCGCCCGGCGGATGACGTCCCAGTCCGGGTTCTGGGGGATGGTGAAGTCCAGACCTTTCAGATTTCGGGTCTCCATCATCGCCTCCACCACGTTCCGCACATCTCCGCAGGAGTGGACCACCACCCCGCCGAAGGCGTCGGCGATCATGGAGTTGTACCTCACACCGAACTCCCGGTACAGGCCGGGAGACAGCAGGGCCGCGGTGTCGTCGCTGATCCTGATCCCTCCCTCCCGGGGGACATGCCACATCTCGTGGCTGATGGAGAAGAGGTTCTTTATCCTCCGGAACTGCTCCCGGATGAAGCCGATGGTGGCCTCGGTGATCTTTTCCAGGAGAATGTGGGCCTCCTCGGGGTAGAGCATGAGTCCCTCAATGAAGGAGGTGTAGTCCCAGATCAGGGAGGCGGTGACCAGCGGCGAGGGGATGTTCACGCTCCGGAGGGGCATGTGGGCATGGGCCTCGAGATACTCCACCCGGTCCCAGACCTTCCGGAAAACCGGGTTCTCCACCGGGTCCGGGACGGCCAGGTCGCGCACGGCCCCCACGTTCTCCTCCCGGATAAGGGGCTTTATCCAGGGGTCCGCCTCGTCGTTCACCGTGACCTCGCAGCCGAAGGCGGCGGCCACAACGCCGATCCCCACATTGGGTTTCACATTGTCCATGCCGTAGTCGTAGACGCCCCGGCGCTTCTCCCTGTGATCCCGGCTCCAGGCCAGTTCCGCGTCGGGGTCGTTGTAAAACTCCGCCACCGCCCCGTGGAAGGGCCGATCTCGATGGAAAAGGGAACCTCCGGCGTCTCCTGGAGCCGGAAGGCCTTCAGTATCCTCTCTTTCTTTACCTCGTCGGACAGCATCGCGGGCGCCATGGGAACCTCACTTGGACAGGGCGCCCATCATGGCGTCAGGCAGGGCGGTGACGAAGCCCGGAAAGACGATGATCATCACCAGAACGATGAAAAGGGGTATGAGAAAGGGCAGAGTGGCCTTGACCACATCCTCGAAGCTCATGTCCGCCACCTTGGTCATGACGAAGAGAACGATCCCGAAGGGCGGGGTCAGAAGCCCGATCATGAGGTTCAGCACCATGACGACGCCGAAATGCACCGGATCGATCCCCACCTTTTCGATGACCGGCATCAGAACCGGCCCGAGGATCAGGATGGCCACGGTGGAATCGAGAAAGCACCCGATGATCAGCAGGAAGCAGTTGACGATGACCATGATGACCATGGGGTTGTGACTGACGGCCAGGAGCCACTCGGCGATCTTGAGGGTCAGCCCGGAGCGCATCAGTATCCAGCCGTAGAGGGTCGAAGCCGCCACGACGAACCCGATGGAGGCGGTTTCCCGTGCAGTCTCAATGAACACCCGGAGAATGTCTCGGGGCTTGAGTTCCCGGACCACGAAAATTCCGATGATCAGGGCGTAGGTCACCGCCACGGCGGCGGCCTCGGTGGGGGTGAAGAA